>JALTNS010000271.1 GCA_027000565.1 Rhizobiaceae bacterium
TACCGCGTTAGCGATAACTGCTTGTTTTTTCATGCAAAATGGCGCGCCCGGAAGGATTCGAACCTCCGACCGCCTGGTTCGTAGCCAGGCCCCCAATGCGTTAATTTTCCTTCATATTTCATATGGATAGAAGATGGCTATTGTGCTATTCATAAGCCCAGCAGCTCCAGCAAGGGATTGATTTTATTACATCCGCATTTCGTCAATAGCACAAATTTTCCCATACAAAACTCATGCTAAAAACTATCGTGTACTGAACCAGCGATTATTCATACAGCCTCTCAGAAGGAGTTCTCCAAGCTTTTAGAGATGCAAGCGCATCACCCTCCCCAACCATACATCTCACCTTTTGGGTCTATGACAACCACTGGACCTTTATGGCGTAACAAAGCGGGCGTGATGCAGCCTACGCCCTTCCCAGCACCAGTAGAGGCAATCGTCATTAAATGCCCCGGCCCTTATGTAGAATTGGTTTTAATGTTTCCGGTCGTTCTTTTTCGCTCTCATCATGTATAAAGCCGATCAGTGCTGTCCCGTTAACTTTCATATCAAAGCCAACTGATTGTTGGCGGCTTGTTTGTCGTAAAGCAGATCACCGCACAACAAAGTTATCAGATCTCGTTTCTCAAACAAATTGAGCTGCAATAAGCGCAGCATTTGCTGAAGGCTTTTCGTTAACGTCGACTGAAACTTGAGATAGGCCAGAAGCAGATAAACGCACAGTGCGATCCAGATTTGTGTCATCACAGCGTTCTTACTGGTGCCGATGAAGGATTTGATTTTCAGGTTTTGTTTGACCCATTTGAAAAATAATTCCACTTGCCACCGTGCCTTGTATATATCGGCAATGGTCTTGGCAGCCAGTTTGAAATTGTTGGTCAGAAAAATGTAGTGCTTGCCGGTTTGCGGATCGCGATAGCCTATGCGTCGTAATTGGATCGGGCATTTTTTTGCGGTTTGTACGCCGGTGAATTCGATGGTTTGATCACAGGTCAGGCCTTTGTTTTTCATGACTGGATGACGAGAGACTACACGGGTTTTTGCATTGGCCTTGAGGCGTGTAACAAAGAAAACTCCTTTCTCGGTCAAGCGGTTATACCAGGTGTAGTCATTGTAACCTCGGTCGATCGCGACAATGCTACCTTTGGGAAAACCCAGGGTGCGGCCGATTTCGACATCACTGGTTTTGCCTTCCGTGATCACGGCGAACTCAGGCAGATAGCCCGCATGATTCAAACCCACATGGAGTTTGATGGCGCTTTTGGTTGAACGAAAATTGGCCCAGGGAAAGGCGGACAAACAGAGATCGATGGTCGAGGCATCCAACGAATAAAGCGGGTTTTTAAAACGAAAATGATGACCGGGCGTCTTCCCTTGGCAACGGCTCAGCAGTTTCCCAAACAAAGCCTCGTAGAGGGCGTAAGGTTTGTCTTCATTAATGCGCGACAGATTGGAACGAGAAAGTTTTGCACTCTCCAAATGGTAAAGACGATGGGTCTGCGCAGAGATGTTTTCAACGATATCGCGCAGACTGTTTCGACCGGACAATTGTGCCATGGCCATCGTCACAAACTGTGACCAGCGTGACGCTGTACGGAAAGAACGACCGGAATGGTGCTGGTTTGCCAGTATCTCGAATTCATACCCAAAGCGCTTCGCGGGGCAGGCTCTGTCTCGGTATCAATTTTAGTATTTGTGAAAAGATCGTATTACAATGGGCCATGGCCTGATTCTCCTTTTTGATTCAACAAGTTGTCGTAAACTCATTGTATCAAATCATGGGTGAATCAGGCCTCCTTACTTACCAGTTAACGGGACAGCACTGAAAACCGATAGGTTTATTTTTTTATTAGTTCTTTTCTCATGTTCCAGAGACCAGCAGGCCTTCATCCTCAATAGAGTCGGGGGTGGGTATATAGCTGTCAATTGGATTGGTTTATCATTCATATTTACATACCATAATTTGCTTTCAAATCATGTTTTAACCGCTTGAGGACTTCGCGGACTTGGGCTAACGCACTCCAGTGATAGATCCAGGGTTCGTTTTTACCATCTAACCAATACCTGCCTTTATTCAGCTCAATACCTTGAGGGTTGATATTATTTCCGGCAAATGAATGAGCAAAGACCTTTAATCCATTATTAGTAATACGACGATTGTTATGTGGCCCATGTGACTGGGCTTCTGCCATGCCGGTGAGTCGCAGGCTGTGCAGTTGTTGCAAAGTGTTGTTCATCGGGGTGTCTCCCACGGATAGCAATTTACAGTTAGTGATAGTAGTCTGCGCCGCGCACATTGTCGTGCTCAAGTGGCAGGCTGGTTTGCGTGTCTGTCTCGGTCTCTTGCAGCGGCACCTTGTCCAGGCTTTTGCTGAGGATGAAGGCGCGGCGATTCAAGTCATCCAGCAAAAAACGAATCGCCTGGTTAAGGGCGGCCAGGGTAAAGAAGGTCTGCTTGCGCAGCCGCATCATGATCCAGCGTTCCACCAGCTGGACACCGACTTCGGCCTTGGCCTCGCCTAAGAGCGCCTACTTTTGGTGTCTTTGGGTTTATAGGGGCGCGCCGGGATGACCGCGACGCCGTAGTGCACCGCCAATTGGCTGTAGGTAGGATTGAGATCCGGCTCATAACGACAGGCCTTGCTCACTGCACTTTTCAGGTTATCCGGTACCACCACTTCCGGCACCCCGCCATAAAAGCTGAAGGCCCGCACATGTGAACCGATCCAGTCCGGCAGGCTTTGTGACCAGGTGGCCTCGGCATAGGTGTAAGAGCTGGCACCCAGCACCGCCACAAACACCTGCGCTTCACGCAGCTCGCCGGAATCAGGATTGACCACCGCAATGGTCGGCCCGCAGTAGTCGACAAACAGCTTCTCCCCCACGCGATGGTGCTGACGCATCGACAATTGTTGCTTAGACCGCCAGCTCCGAAACAGCACCGTAAAACGCGAATAACTGTAATGGGCCTCGGGGTGAGCCTGGGCATATTCTTCCCACAGCAACTGGCGCGTCATACCCTTGTGCTTCAGCTCCCGCTGCATCGCCACAAAATCCGGCTCAGCGAGCGCACACGGCAGCGCCGCCTTGCGCCCTGGCTGCAACAGCGCCAGTAACTGATGATCGGACATATCCTCCGGCAGCGGCCAACCCAGGCCCGCCACCTCAGCCCGTTTCAGGTACTTGGACACCGCTCCCAGCGACAGGCTGAGACTGAGTGCGATTTGGCGCAGTGGCAGTTTAGCGTCGTATTTGAGACGCAGAATATCTTTGATCTTTTGCATAGAGACCCTCTTCGTAGTCATGGTGGCTCCTGATGGCTGATGGGCACAAAAGGAGCGCAGGTTAAGGACAAAGCCGTCGCCTGCAAGAGGAAAGGAAGTGATTTTTACAGCGTGAACAGCGAATTTTGTCTGTGAACGCCTATTTTTTACCGAGCGGTAAAAGCGTTCACGCTTGAGCAAAAATCCGTGTTCACAGTTGAGAAAAATAGGTGTTCACGCTAGGGAAAATTGGGTGTTCACGGTTGGCAAAAATACGCACAAGAGAGACTGAAGTTCTCTATCCCTGATTACGACGCTGTTTCCGGTGGCACAACGTCCCCAACCCCATAATGTACTTCATATGTCCCCTGCAACCACTCCACATCTCTATCTTGATGACATTCCCCATTAGCACAGCTACTAGGCACACCAAACTCTGCCGTATCCTTCGGCTGAACAATACCGGGTGTATGGCTATGTAAGGCGTATTCGCCTCCATTTTTCCCGGTCAGTGGCATATGGCAATTAACACACTGCACATTGGCGCTACTGGGACATGGAATATGTCCTTCATTACGTGTCGGATGATGGAAATACGCACCTTTACTGTGGCAGCTATCGCAACCTAAACGTGGCTCATCCAAATCTCCGTGACTATAATGGCAAACAGCACAGGTGATCCCGTGCTCCACATCGCCCAAGCCAACACCGGCGCCCTTCCCTTTCATCGCCGCCGTTGCCGCGTGGCAAACGAGGCAATCATTCGTCAGTTCGCCATATTTCCCGTCATAGCCCTCGGTGAAGCTTTTTAAGCTATTCGCATGTCCACCCTGCTTCCACGCAAAGTATTCCTGATGCCGTTTACGCTCACGTCCATTACCCCACCAATGGGATGAGTTCTGAATATAATCTGGCTTAATCTCATCAAAATGGTCTTCCAGGTTCTTGCCGGGTTTGTAACTCACAGGAAAAAAGAAATTACCATCCTTGCTCTTCCCCCGCGTATGGCACTGCCCGCACATCATAGAATCCAATAACGAATAGATACGCCCATGCCCCGCCGTATCAACATGCCACTCCCCTGGTCCATGACAAGACTCGCACCCAATACCTGGCTCCACAAAAGAGCCATTCTCAACATTCAAGCCACCGTAT
>JALTNS010000272.1 GCA_027000565.1 Rhizobiaceae bacterium
ACGCGATATTTCCCATTCCTCTGTTGAACGGATGATCGGCCCCGACGCCACTGTGACGCTTGATTTTGCCCTTGCCCGCCTGACCGGGTTGATGGAAAAGCTGGTCGTTTATCCAGACAATATGATGCGAAACCTCAATCAATTTCGCGGCCTCGTGCATTCTCAGCGGGTGTTGCTGGCGCTGACACAGGCCGGGGTTTCGCGCGAAGATGCCTATCGCCTGGTGCAGCGCAACGCCATGCGGGTTTGGGAGGAAGGCAAAGACTTTCTTGAAGAACTACTTGCCGATGAGGATGTGCGAAAAGCACTCAGTGAAGAGGAAATTCGTGAGAAATTCGACCTTGGCTACCACACCAAACACGTGGACACGATATTCTCGCGGGTATTTGGGTAGTTTGGGTAGGAAGAATTCAACCCCTTCAGGCTATTTGGCACATCGGGTGGCTTTGTCAGATGCGATCTTCTCGCATTCCCAACCGGTGCGGCGGGTTCATCGCTTCCAGTTGCAATAAAAGAGCGGAATGATCATGGCCCTCTAGGCCCATTTCATTGACCATTTGATGATAGCGGTCGCGCACGTTTCGGGTTAGAGGCAGTTCGACACCGGCTTCGTCAGCAGCCTGCAATACATTATCCAGGTCCTTTAGCTGGTTGACCGAGGCGCCGCCCGGGCGCCAGTTCCGGTCGATCATGCGTTTGCCGTGTAATTCGAGGATACGGCTTTCCGCAAATCCGCCACGTATGGCATTACGCACCGCGCCGGGGAATGCACCGCCGGCCTCTGCCAGCAAAAGTGCTTCGGACACCGCACCGATGGTGATTGCAACGATGGCCTGATTGGCAAGTTTTGCCAACTGGCCGGAACCATGAGGGCCGACATAAGTGGCTCTACCCATGGCCTTAAACACATCTTCAACCGGTTTAAAGGTCTCGCGTTCGCCCCCCACCATGATTGCAAGGGTTGCCTCACTTGCTCCAACCGTGCCGCCGGATACCGGGGCATCAAGCGCCGCATAACCGGCGTCATCCAGTCGGGCTGCAATATCGCGTGCAGTGGAAGGTGCAATCGAACTCATGTCGATGAATGTTGCGCCCGGTTTTGCCGATCGGGCGGCGCCTTTTTCAAACAGCACTTCGGTGACGGCTGCACCTGCGGTCAACATGGTGATGATCACATCGGCATGCATAACCGCTTCCGCGGGGCTTGCGGCAACAATTGCGCCATCGCTTCCAAGAGCTTCGGCTTTATCTAATGACCGGTTCCACACACTGACTTTGTATCCGGCTTTAAGCAAACACCGTACCATCGGCGCGCCCATTAGCCCTGTACCAAGAAAAGCCACGCTTGATTTATCATCCGTCATATTTATCCCTTTGACAATTCGCCTTTTTGTTTGTGAAGTTCGGCTGGCGTATCGATATCAAGTGCCGCCGCATCGCCCAGTTCGACCTCAATGACCTGATCTGCATTCTCACCAATCAGATGGCGCGCACCGACATCACCGGAAATATTTTTTAACGCATCAAAATAGCTCGACGACCACAAAACCGGATTGCCGCGTTTGCCGTGGCTGGTTGCGAGAACAATTGTCCTGTCACCGGCATTTTTGTAGGCCTGAACCATCTGGTCGATCATTTGCGAACTTATATTGGGCATATCGGCAAGCAAAATCATTGCGCTGCTACATTTTTCAGGTAAGGCACCGATTCCGCATCGCAGGGACGATGCAAGGCCGCTGCCATAGTCAGGGTTATGGACAAATTTCACATCAAGCCCGGCAAGGGCCTGTTCGATTTTTTCTGCTTCATGGCCGGTAATGACGGTTATTTTTGCAAGACCACTGGCAATTGCCGCTTCGGTGGTCCGGCGAACCAAGGTTTTGCCATCCAGTGTCGCCAGCAACTTGTTGGTTTTGCCCATTCTGCGTGATTGACCGGCCGCCAGAATCAATCCGTGGACTTCACCATTATTGCCAATGACAGGGTGCCTTGGTTGCGGTCTCGAATGGATTTCCATCAATAACCCGCCTACCCCCATGCCTTGAATATCTCCGGCAGTAATCGGCACATTTGCCAATACCCGCTGCAATATCCAGTCAAACCCGTTTTCCCGTGCCGAGCGCGCGCAACCCGGCGCGCCGATAACCGGAATTTGCCCGATTTCTCCAAACATCAGTAAATTACCTGGATCAACCGGCATTCCCAAATGTTTGACCAAACCACCGGCCAGGCGCAATCCGTCAGGAATAATATCTGCTTCGTCAATGATCGCGGAAGCACCGAACAGGATTATCAAATCACACTTTGATTGCAGTTGTCCAATGGCATCCGCCACGGCACCTGCACTGTGTCCAACCCGCAACTCATCTATAATCCGGCTACCTGATTTGCGCAGACGCGCATCAAGAACATCGCGTGTTTTGTCCATCGTCGTGTGTTTGAGTGACGGTAAGCGGGTGGCAATCAGCCCAATCCGCTTTTCGGCAAACGGCTGCAACTCAAAAGCCACTGAATGAGCCACAACACTTTGGGCCAGGTTTACGGATTGACGGGCAACGGCAAATGGTATGATTTTCACCGTTGCGATCATGCGTCCGGCTTCGACCGGTTTCATGTCGGACAATGTCGCAATGGTAATACCGGCATCAATCCGGTTGATCTGGTCAACTATATTGCGATTGACTTTCAACAACCCGGAATGTCTTGCAAACAGATTGGCCCGTCCGGTAAACGGTTTTTCTGAATAGACATTAGACGATAACAGTGCTTTGGCGATCGCCTTGGCCGCGCTGTTTTCATCAATGTCATCTGTTTCCAGCCGGGCAATGACAACATTGTCAATTCCAGATTGCTTCAGGGCGACAATATCACTGGCTTGTAATATTTTGCCCTTCTTCAAGCGGCCGTTTGCCGTATTTACCGCATGGGCAAGCACGCCACCCTTTGCATTATCGACAGCAACCGGTCCAAATTTCACGAAACGTCCCCGTATGCACCCCGGTTGCGAAATGTTTCTATTATATCGCCCATGATGGCAACCGCGATTTCAGCGGGATTGGCGGCCTTGATATCCAGGCCAATTGGCGCATGTATTCTCGTCAGTTGTGCCTGACTGATGCCTGCTTCAAGCAGTCGGGCAACCCGTTTTGCATGGGTTTTGCGGCTTCCCAAAGCACCAATATAAAAACACCCGGCTTCAAGAGCAGCAATCAGCGGATAATCATCGATCTTCGGATCATGGGTAAGTGCGGCTACTGCGGTATAGGCATCAAGTGGTCGGGATTTCAGAACATCTTCCGGCCATTCCGCCTGCAAATTCACACCGGGAAAGCGCTCGCTGGTGGCAAATGCGGTGCGTGGGTCGATTATTGCAGTTTCGAACCCGGCCAGTTTGGCAATCGGTGCCAGGGCCTGCGAAATATGCACCGCTCCGATGATCACAATGCGCGGCGGCGGGATGTGGGCATTGATGAACATCTCCCTGCCCTCGATATTGACTATACCGGATTTACCTGAACGAAACCGTGCTGCTGCTTCTCGCGCAATGTCAGGTTGGGCAATCTCATCACTTTCCAGAAACAGGCCTTGAGTACCATTGACAAGATCACTCACCACAATGGCAGCCTCACGCGCCTTGCGCGCACGGTTCAGTCTGGTGAGAACAGCGCCTTTCATCAATATTCATCCATTGGATTTAGCGCAGTAACCGGCTCAACAAAAATTCGGATCCGTCCACCGCATGAAAGCCCAACCTCCCATGCGGTTTCATCTGCCACACCAAATTCCAGCATGCCCGGATTGCCGCTCTCAATAACATCAAAGGCTTCTGCAACTACTGCGCCTTCGACGCAACCACCAGAAACGGAACCCTCAAAATTGCCGTCACTGTCAATTATCAACTGACTGCCGGTTGGGCGGGGAGCCGACCCCCAGGTTTCAACCACGGTTGCCAATGCCAGTCTCCGCCCTTCATTCAGCCAGTTTTCGGCCGTGTCGAGTGTGTCATGGCCGGATGTCTCTTGGCCGAGTGTCTCTTGTTTTGAATCAGGTTCAGACATTATTCTGTCACCTCAATCGAGGGGTTGATTTTCAGGCATTGTGCGCAGATACGCCAATTCCTGCAACAGGATTTAACGGGCGAAGCCACATTTTAGGGTCGTTTTCCCGGGTCGCACGGCTGCTCAAAACCTTGCAAAGATCATCAATAGCCGCCAGTGAATGCACCGCACGGAATTCGTCCACATGGGGCAACATGGTGCGAACGCCCGCCGCCCTTGCCTCAAATCCATCAAACCGCAATAACGGGTTCAGCCAGATCAACCGGCGGCAAGATTTTTGCAATCGTTCCATTTCACGACCAAGATCCAGATCGTCATTGCCGCCTGCGTCCCGTTCAAGCCCGTCAGTAATCAG
>JALTNS010000273.1 GCA_027000565.1 Rhizobiaceae bacterium
GTATAAAATTTTTCGATGAAAAAAGATAATTAACAAAAAAATGTTGAAAATATCGTTTCAACACACTATTTATCAGTTTAACTAGGAGGTAGATTGCTGCATCGCGTCGAAATAGAAAATTTCTTTTCAATCAAGGAAACGCAGGTGATCGATCTGCGCGTCAGGAAGTCAGTGGAGGATATTTTAGGGCGATTCTCGCCGCTATATCCAGATTCTAATGAACGTGCTCCGAATGTAGTTGCGATCTTTGGTCCCAATGCCGCTGGCAAATCAAACGTTCTTCGCGCCATTTCTTTTGCCGCATGGTTCATACAACACAGTTTCGATTTGAAGCCGGGAGAAGCATTGCCATATCAAAAATTTGGCAATGAAACGAATATTAAATCTTCAACACGCCTTTCTTTCTCTTTTGCGGGACCCGCTGACATTCTGGATACTTCCGGCGAAGAAAATATGTGCCCCTATACCTATGAACTTAAAATTGGCCCAAGAGTTGATAATATCGGTGACGACATCATTCTCGAAAAACTTTCCTATCAGCCCAATCACAAAGGACGGCCATTTCGAATCATTGAACGCAGTTCCAACGGCCAAATAAAGGCCGCGAAAAACTTTCTTTCATCCAAAATGGAAGGAATCCTTAAAGAAATCTTGCGACCGAACGCCAGTATTATATCTACACTAGCGCAACTGAACCATCGGGTGGCTTCAAACTATATTTTAATGGTTAAAGCTGTTGTTACCAATATTCTCATAGGGAAATTTGAAACCAACGAAAGAGATGTTACTGTTTGGTACGCTCAAAACCCGAGCGCACTGGAGGCGCTGAAGGAAGTTATCAAACGAATTGATCTGGGCATAGAAAATATTGATATTGTTACGAATTCTGGGCAACCTAAAATGCAACTTCAGCATGCAGGTATTGACCAAATCATGACATTCTCTGGAGAAAGTCACGGTACTCAACAGTTTCTCAAAATATTCCCCTATATTTTTATGGCCTTACAACGTGGCGGTATTGCTGTCATTGATGAAATCGACAATGCAATTCATCCGATTATTTTGCCGGAAATTTTGCACTGGTTCGGAGATCCGCTACGAAATCCGCATCATGCACAAATCTGGACAACATGTCAGGCAGCGACCCTCCTGTCTGATTTAACCAAAGAGGAAGTGGTCTTTTGTGAGAAGGATCATGAAGGGGCAACAAAAATATATGGCTTGTCGGAGATAGATAAGGTTCGACGGAACGAAAATTATTATGGGAAATATTTGGGGGGCGAGTATGGAGCCGTGCCTATGGTGGGTTGATGGCTTTAGTGAAAAAAATTCCACGCCGAAAACGTTATTTCATAGGGTGCGAAGGAGAGAGTGAAAAAGGTTATGCAGCCTTTTTGATATTTTTAGCAAGAAGAAAAAACCTAGCGATACACTTGGACTCACAGGTCTTGGGCAAAGCTGGAGACCCTCTGGTGTTAGTCGAACAAGCTATAGCTGCAGTAAAAAGAGGAGAGAAAGGTGGTAAGCCTGCCTACCGTAAACGATTTCTCTTGATGGATACGGATCGACTTAACCAAGATCAGCAAAAAGACGCAAAAATGTTGCGAATCGCACAACAGAATAATTTGGTCCTGGTGCGGCAGGATCCCTGCATTGAAGCCGTATTGCTTCGGCACTTCAACGGAAAAGAAGCTTGCCGACCACCCGCAACCACTGTCGCATTGCAAGATTTAAGACGAGTATGGCCAGATTATAAAAAAGGTATCGCTGGGCAGGACCTTGCTAAAAAATTCAACCTCGAGGATGTCCATCGTGCCGCAAAACAACCGAACCAAACTGACCTAAAAAATATGCTCGAAATTATCGGTTTGCTTTAGGAAATAGTTGAACAAAGCATCTCCGAACCATTATCGACCTTAACCTGTGTCCTAAAAATCGATATTGGCCACTGACAACGCATTTTCCTGAATAAACTCGCGGCGCGGTTCAACCAGATCGCCCATCAACCGCGAGAACAGCATTTCGGCCTCGTCCTGATGGTTGACCTTGACCTGCAACAGGGTGCGCACATCAGGGTCAAGTGTGGTTTCCCACAATTGCTCCGCGTTCATTTCACCAAGCCCCTTATAGCGTTGCGTGGTAATGCCTTTGCGCCCGGCTGCAAATATCGCCTCCAGCAGATCAATCGGGCCGAATATGTCGCTCAACAGCTCCTTGCGGGCAAGGTTTGCCGGTTTTTCGTAAACTTCCTGCAAATGGGCGGCAAAGCTATCGAGATGGCGGGCATCAGCGGAGCCAATCAGCGCCTGATCCAGAAGGTGCACCTCTCGCACTCCGCGGACCATACGTTCAAGCACAATGGCACCCTCATCGTTGAGGTGTCCGGTCCAGCCTTTTTCGGTTTCTTCGGCCAGTTGATCAAGCCTGCGAGCAACATATTCCGCCGCCGCCCGGGCCTTTTCATTGTCAGTCATCAAATCGGCATTGAGACACCCGGCAATAGCGGCCTGTTCGACCACCGCGCGGTCGTATCTTGTGTGCAGCCCTTCCAGCAGTTTGCGCACCGCCAAAGCCGCATCGATGACTTGACGCAGATCGGCCCCTGAACGCTGCTCACCATTGGCAAGGGTTAAAACCGCCTCATCCAGCCCGCCTTCGATGAGATAGTTTTCCATCTCCTCCTCGTCCTTGAGGTATTGCGAAGACTTGCCGCGTTTGACCAGATAAAGCGGTGGCTGGGCAATATAGAGATAGCCTTTTTCAATCAGTTCCGGCATCTGGCGGAAGAAAAAAGTCAGCAACAGGGTGCGGATATGGGCACCGTCCACGTCGGCGTCGGTCATAATGATGATCTTGTGGTAACGCGCCTTCTCGATATTAAATTCGTCCTTGCCGATGCCGGTGCCAAGCGCGGTTATCAGCGTGCCAATCTGCTCTGATGACAGCATTTTGTCAAAACGCGCCCGCTCGACATTCAACACCTTGCCACGCAGGGGCAGGATTGCCTGATTTTTGCGCGAGCGGCCCTGTTTGGCAGAACCGCCGGCGCTGTCACCCTCGACGATAAAAATTTCGGATTTTGCCGGATCGCGCTCCTGACAATCGGCCAGTTTGCCGGGCAGGGAAGCGATGTCGAGTGCGCCCTTGCGGCGGGTCAGTTCGCGGGCTTTGCGCGCCGCTTCGCGGGCCGACGCCGCCTCGACAACCTTGGAGATAATCGTTTTGGCATCAGTTGGGTTTTCCTCAAACCATTCTTTCAATGTTTCATTGACCAGACTTTCGACCACCGGACGCACTTCCGAAGACACCAGTTTGTCCTTGGTCTGGGATGAGAATTTCGGGTCCGGCACCTTGACCGACAAAACGCAGGTCAGGCCCTCGCGGCAATCATCACCGGTGAGCGAGACTTTTTCGCGCTTCATCATCCCCGAGGCATCTGCATAACCGGTGACCTGTCGGGTCAATCCGCCACGAAACCCGGCCATATGGGTGCCACCGTCGCGCTGCGGAATATTGTTGGTAAAACAAAGAACGTTTTCGTGGTAACTGTCGTTCCACCACAGGGCCAGTTCAACGGTAATGCCGTCTTTTTCGGATTTCAGATAGACCGGAGTGTCGATCAGCGCATTTTTCGAGCGGTCAAGATAACGGACAAATTCCTTTAATCCGCCCTCATAAAACAGCTCGGTAGTTACGGGGTCAACACCGCGATTGTCGGTCAGGACAATGCGCGCGCCGGAATTGAGGAAGGCCAGTTCACGCAGCCGGTGTTCCAGCGTCTGATAGCTGAAATCGACCATAGTGAAGGTATCGGTTGAGGGTTTGAAGGTGACTTCCGTCCCTTTTTCATCACCGCAATCACCGGTAACCTGCAGCGGTCCGTCAGCAACTCCGTGGGAGAAACTCATTTCGTGGATCTTGCCGCCGCGCTTGATTTTCAGCGACAGTTTGACTGACAATGCATTTACAACCGAAACACCCACCCCGTGCAGCCCGCCGGAAACCTTGTAGGAATTCTGGTCAAACTTGCCACCCGCATGAAGCTGGGTCATGATCACTTCGGCGGCCGAAATGCCCTCTTCGGAATGAATATCGGTCGGGATACCGCGGCCATTGTCATTGACGGTCACCGACCCGTCGGGATTGAGAATTACACTCACATGATCGGCATGACCGGCCAGCACCTCATCGATGCCGTTATCAACCACCTCATAGACCATATGATGCAGACCGGAGCCGTCATCGGTATCACCGATATACATGCCCGGGCGTTTGCGCACCGCATCCAGCCCTTTTAGAACCTTGATGGAATCGGCACTGTATTCGGCATCCATATCAGCCGGTGAACGGGTGGAATTATCGTCGTTTGGTTCAGGCAGTTCGGTCATAAATGGTCCTGTTTGCGATCAATTGCAGCAAAGCCTTGCCAGCTTTGCAAAACCCGCTGAAACCACCGCTCTTGCGGCTCGAATCAACGGGCAAACTGTTAGTGTCAATATAGGGTGTTTGGGGCGTAAATCCAAATTTGCCTGTGTATTGATTTGCCGACAGATTTGACGCGCAATCACCACGCGGCGCGATAGATATCGAGCGCATTCTGGCAAGTCATTTTGCAAGGGTTATCAGACTGTGTCTTGTTTACGCGGAGACAGCCCGGCTGCGAAGTGCAGACTGATGCGAATGCATCGCTCCCGCGACCGGTGCACAGCACCAAACGGCCATGAGCGAAGGGAAATTGAACGCATCGCCTGTTATCTTTTCATGTCTGGAATCATTCATACCAAGCTGGCATTTTGTTTGGCATTTTCTTTCAAATGCGCGTTTAACCCATGCAGGGAATGGGTCGCTGCCAGGGCCGGACGACGAAGCAACAATATGCGCTTGGCTTCTTCATCTTTTCCAAGTTTCAGCAGTGTACCCAACAAAGAAAACTCCAATAAGTCCCGTTGGGCGCGGCTCCCTCCCAGACGTGCATGATCTGCCATCGCAGACACCAGCAGATTTGCCGCATCATGCCAGCGCCCCCGCGAAATTGCGCAAAATGCCCGGGCGACCGGTGCCACCAAATCTCCGGTTAATGAATTAGGGGAATTTACAAATTTGGCAGCCGCATCATAATTACCTGCCATCGCATGGGCCAAAGCTGCATGGATATCGGTAAATCCGATTGATGGAATTGTAAAAAATCGAGCTGCGTAGTTGCTGATTTCAATCCACCGTTCTTTTGGTATGGTCACGCCGGCAAGTTCTGCCCTGTAATAAATCGATGCGGTATCAGTCAATACGATGATTTGCGGTCCCTGGGCAACGCTCGGCTTGATGTCGGTATCGATGCGATGCCACATCTTTTCAACATCTCCCTGTTCCAGGGACCACAGTGCGGCATGCCAGGAAAGGTGACCATGTAAATAACCGGTTCGATCATATGATTTCAACCAATCTACCAGATAACGAATACCCAGATCAGTTTCGCCTGTTTCATAGTAAATGTGGCTGCGAACATGTGCACCGTTTGCGTTCAACGGGTTTAATTCAAGCGATTTGTCGATAATTGCAGACGCCTTGGCCAGGTTGCCGTTTTCACACAGCGCAAAGGCATACTGGCTCAGGCACCACCAGTCCTCACCATAGTGTGGAAAAAGTGCGGCAGTGTAAGCAAGAATTTCGGCTTCGCGGCCCGGTTGGCCGGAAAATCCGATCAAGCCGAATACCGATGAACATGTTTGCGCAACCAGGGCATCGCGTGGATATTCATCCACATGAGTCCGGATGGCAGCATAAGCCTCCGCTCCCTTGCCGTCGATCAGCAGACCAAAGGCGTTAACATGGCTCTGCTCGCGGGCATCGAGATTTTTAGCAACGGTATGTGCGTTGTTCATTGCCGATTTGGCAGCTGCCATATCACCATTAAACTGGTGGCCCCTTGCCAGGCCGACAAACCCAAGAGCAAATCCGGGATCAGCCGTCACTGAAGCTTCAAAGGTTTCGACAATTTCACCTCGCCCTCCAAGAAGACGGTCCACTGCGTCAACATAATGATCACGTGCTGCCGGTATTGTCGTGGAAATCTGGTAGTCGAAGCGATCTTTCACGCCGTTTTCCCTTTCAACAATTCATCAAATGCCGTGGCATTGGTTGCAATTAATCTGGTCTATCTGATCAAACATTCTGCGGTCAGGAAATTGCTGATCTTTAGCGTGTGAGGTATCCACCTTGAGTATTGATTACGATGGTAACTTTTCCCGGCTGTCGCCGAAGTCCACAGCGCTTGATCATACCAACCGATGCGGCATTGTCTGATTTGGCCTGCTCCAGAACCGAAGACCACTCGAATGAATTTTGACTGTCTTCAAGCAATTTTGCATTAACATACGACCCAAGTCCCATGCGGCGGTGTTCAGGATTGACCGAGACGCCTCCCGCAAAGAGCCAATTCGAGAGCGGGCCGCTGGAATGATAGCGCATTGTCGCCGAAGCACAGGCAGCCATGTTTCCCTTGTTATCCAGAAGGCAGGTCAACATAGATGGCAATTGCTCGCCGCGTAAATAATAGGCCGGTGTTGGCGCAACGCCATTCTCCTGGTTCAAAACTTGCGACTGGTGGATTATGGTTTCATCTGGGTGGGTATGACTTTTTATCACCCAGCCTTTCGGTAATTCTGTTTCAGAAATCACCTTACTGCATTCAACGAGCACGCTGTCCGGGTTTCCGGTGAATGCCTCCCAATATGGAAATTCGACCTCGTTACCATATTGAGCGTTTAATTGTGACAAGGTGCTGTCGCGATCTACCATGGTCAGACCAATAAATCCGTCCCGTTCTGCATCGCGAACAACATTGGCCCATCCATACGCATCGGGATCAAGAATATTCAAAATTCTGCCGCCGTTTGCCAGCAGCGGATTTGCCGCAATTTCAGTTGCCCTGGAGCGAATAGCCTTTTGCAAGGCGACCGCATGCTCATTACCCATATATTCGCTCATATTGTTCTCCCGACCTTGTTGTTGAAGATATATTCAAATCGGTTATTGTGCTAATCGTATTTCGGGATATCTGTTATCATGACATCCAATATCAGAAATGTGGACCTCAATTTACTGGTGGTTCTTGACGCGCTATTTGATGAGCGGAGCGTTACCCGGGCAGCAGACCGCCTGGCTCTGACCCAGCCGACGGTTTCCGGTATGTTGAAACGTCTTCGAATAATATTCGAGGATGACCTATATATCCGCACGTCACATGGAATTATTCCAACCCCCCGTGCTGAAGCTCTCGCCGGGCCGGTAAAAGAAATTCTTACAGCGACCCACTCATTGCTGGTGCAGGAAGAATTTGAGCCGACCAAAGCTGAATTTGACGTAAAATTATGCGGCAGCGACTATCTGCACAACACAATTCTAAGCCCGTTCGCGGGCGAAATTCTGAGGCAGGCGCCGAATGCCAAAATATCACTGTTAGCCGCACCAGCGGGAAATAACGACGCTTTGCTGGAAAGGGGCGAGATCGATTTGCTTTTCGGCATTCGCGAATATGCGCCTTCGGTACTTCCAGTGCTTTCGCTGTACAAGGAAAAACTGGTCTGTATTTCCAGTTATGCCAAACACAAAGAAGGCCAGTCGATATCTTTGGTAGACCTATGTAACTATAATCATGTTGTATTAAAACCAACCGGCGCCCCGATTACCAAAACGATAAATGATTTGTTGCGCTCCAGAGGCCTTGCGAGAAATATCGTAATTGACGTTCCAAATTTTGCCGCTGTGTTTCAATCGATGCGCCACGCTGAGCTGATTGCATTTTTACCGGAGAGAATGACCCACTTCAATTCCGGCCAATTCAAAATACTCCAGACTGATCTGGAAACGCCGGCTACCGAGGTTGTCGTCAACTGGCATCCGCGCATGAATAATGATGCAAAGAGCATATGGTTGCGCGATATATTGCGATTGACGGTTCGAAACTATCTGGACAGGTGATTTTTATTTTTGTCGATCATCATCACCACGCGGCGCGATAGATATCGAGGGCATCGCGGTAAGTCATTTCGCGTGGGTTATTAACCAGCAATCTGCTCTGTTTCATCGCGTCATTCGCCATTTTTTCGAGGTCGGTTTTTGCCACTCCGACCTGTCGCATTCGGGTCTCAAGCCCAAGCGATGTGGCAAGCAATGAAAGCCGTTCAATAAACTCGGCGCAGCTTGCCTGTGTTCCTGGTTTCGGTTTCATGTCGGGAAATGCGTGGCAGCAAAGGTCGCCATATTGTCGGGCCGCACCACAGCCGGGATCGGCTGCGTTAAAGCGCAGCACATGCGGCAATACCATCGCATTGGAAAGTCCGTGCGGCACGTGAAAAGCGCCGCCGAGCGGATAGGCCAGCGCATGAACGGCGGCCACCGGCGAATTGGCAAACGCCTGACCGGCCAGCATCGAGCCAAGCAGCATGGCGCTGCGGGCATCGCGATTATGTCCATTATTAACCGCCTGCTCGATATTGGCTCCAAGTTGTTTAAGCGCTTCCACGGCCAGCATCCGCGACATCGGATTATTGTTGGGGTTTTTTGAGGTGTAAGCCTCGATCGCATGGACCATCGCATCAATACCGGTTGCAGCGGTAATGTGCGGTGGCAGGTCAAGGGTCAAATTCACATCGAGTATCGCCAGATCAGGCAAAATCAGCGGCGAAACCACCCCGCGTTTTTCGTCACTCCCAACGGTTATGATTGAAACCGGTGTTACTTCCGATCCGGTGCCGGCGGTGGTCGGCACCAGTATCAGCGGCAGCCGCGGGCCTTTTGCATTGCCCACCCCCCATGCTTCATCAAGATTTTCGGAAGATCCCGCCAACAGTGCTGCAAGTTTGGCCACATCCATCGGCGAACCGCCACCAAAACCAATCACCGCATCGGCGTTGGTTTCAATGGCAGCTTTGCTCGCGGCCATCACCGTTGCCCGCGACGGGTCTGCCTCCACCGCATCAAATACGCTGACATTAATACCGCCAGCAGCCAGCGATGCGATTGCATTTCCGGTCAAACCAAGCTCGCCTAGTCCCCTGTCGGTGACAAACAAAACATTCCTGCCCAACAACCCGCCACCGATGTTGCAAAGATCATCTGAAATACCATCGCCAAACCGAATGCCCGGTGATGTGTTGAATGCAAATGGCGTCACCTGCTGTCTCCCTGAAAATTCCCAATCTGTCGATCAAGAATGAGCCAATCACATCAATCCCGCAAGGTTCGATCCATGCCCTGAGCTGCACTATGATGAAACGAAAACCGTCGGGCAGTGCCCAACAGTCCGGTGCGATTGCACAGCCCCGGACAACCGCGAGTGAAAGCAAACTGTTTTTTACTGTTTGGTCAAAAAAATTGCGGTAAAGCCGATCAAAAGGCTCGAAACTCAAAGAATGACGTGCTAGCGTCGCTGATCTGGGAAGAGGGAACGACAGGTATGAGCGAATTTGCCATTGAACTTAAGGGCATAAACAAGAGTTTCGGCCCGGTACGCGCCAATCGCGATATCAATCTGGCGGTTGTGCCGGGAACCATTCACGGCATTATCGGCGAAAACGGCGCTGGTAAATCGACACTGATGTCAATCCTTTACGGATTTTATCAGGCCGACAGCGGCGAAATTTTTATCAAGGGTGAAAAACTGACCATTTCAGACAGTCAGGCGGCAATTGCCGCCGGCATTGGCATGGTGCACCAGCATTTTATGCTGGTTGAAAATTTCACAGTGCTGGAAAATATTATTTTAGGAGCCGAAGGCGGTAATATCCTCAACAGTGCATTGGGTAATGCGCGACAGTCGCTGATAAAACTTGAAGAAGACTATGAACTGGCGGTTGATCCTGATGCGGTGATCGAGGAACTGCCGGTTGGCATTCAGCAGCGGGTGGAAATTCTCAAGGCGCTCTATCGTGGTGCTGAAATTCTCATCCTGGACGAGCCAACAGGCGTGCTCACCCCTTCGGAAGCTGACCACCTGTTTCGAATTCTGCAACAGCTGAAAGATCAGGGCAAGACAATCGTGCTGATCACCCACAAGCTGCGCGAAATCATGGCGATTACCGACAATGTATCGGTGATGCGGCAGGGCACCATGGTTGCGACCCGCAAAACTTCTGAAACCAGTGTTGAAGATCTTGCCGAGCTAATGGTTGGCAGGCGTGTATTGATGCAGGTCGACAAGGGCGAAGCCAAACCGGCGGATGTCAAGCTCTCGGTAGAAAATCTCACCGTCAGGGACGGGCGCGGTGTCACCATGGTTGATGATGTCTCGCTTGAAGTGCGGGCCGGTGAAATTGTCGGTATTGCCGGTGTTGCCGGTAATGGGCAGTCAGAATTGCTTGAGGCTATCGCCGGAATTACCCGGGCTGAATCCGGCGTTGTATTGCTCGATGGCAAACCGATCAAGGTGACCGGCGGTGCCGACCCGGCCCTGTTGCGCCACGAAGGTATGGTGCATGTGCCGGAAGATCGCCATCACATGGGGCTGGTTTTACCATTCGAGGAAAATGAAAATTCCATACTGGGTTATCACGATCAGGAACAATATCTGTCGGGGATGTTTTTGAGTATCGATGCCATCCGCGCTGATGCTGAAGCCAAGATCGAACAATACGATATTCGCCCGCCAAACCCTCGGTTAAAAACCTCGAATTTTTCCGGCGGCAACCAGCAGAAAATAGTGTTGGCACGGGAAATGGAGCAGGACCCGGTTGTGCTGTTGATTGGCCAGCCGACCCGGGGGGTTGATGTCGGCGCGATCGAGTTTATCCACAAGCGCATCATCGAAATGCGCGATGCCGGCAAAGCCGTTTTGCTGGTTTCTGTTGAGCTTGATGAAATTCGTTCGCTTTCCGACCGGGTTCTGGTGATGTTTGCCGGCAAAATCGTGGGCGAGCGCAGCCCGGAGGCAACCGAGGGTGAACTGGGGCTGTTGATGGCCGGCGTTGAAAGCGAGGTCGCATGACGGACGAAGGTTCGCCAGAATCCAGGCCAGAATCCGGGCCAGAATCCGGGCCAGTATTACCGGCAGTATCAATGGTCACGCTTGGTGTTGATGATCTGGTGGCATCCACCCGGTTTTATGAGGCGCTGGGCTGGGTGAATTCAACCGACAGCCAGGAAAAAGTCAGGTTTTTGGTTGGCCGTAATATTGTGCTTGGTCTGTTTGGCCGCGCTGATCTGGCAAAGGATGCCGGAGTGGCGGCTGATGATGGCACAATCGGGTTTTCCGGTGTGGCACTGGCGGCAAATCAAAGTTCACGCGAAGCTGTTGATGATTTTTTTAATCGCGCAGTTTTGGCCGGAGCAAAAGTCACCAAACGACCAAAGGAAGTTTTCTGGGGTGGCTATTCGGGTTATTTTGCCGATCTCGACGGGCACTTGTGGGAGGTGGCGCATAATCCGTTTGTCGGGTTTACCGATGTCGGCGCGCTGGATGTCGGGGTTCCATCAGAAGGAACGACAAATTGAATAACAACAATAATGGTCAGGCGGGCAACTGGCCGTCGGGGAACATATCAGTGGAGGCACAATCTTGAAAAACGAACTTCCTAAATGGGCGGACTACGGGTTAATTCCACTGATGAACCTTGCCGTGGCTTTTCTTGTTTCCGGTCTCGTGGTGCTGTTTGTTGGTGAAAACCCGATTGAGGCAGCAAGGTTGATGATCCGCGGATCGCTTGGCTATGGGGAAGGCATTGGCTTTACCCTGTTCCATGCGACAAACTTCATCTTCACCGGTCTGGCGGTCGCGGTCGCCTTTCATTGCGGGCTGTTTAACATCGGTGGTGAAGGTCAGGCCTATATCGGCGGGCTGGGTGCCGCCGTTGTTGCCCTTGCCTTTGACCGGATTGTGCCCTGGTGGATTACCTTTCCGATTGCCATTGCCGCAAGCGCTTTGTTCGGTGCACTTTGGGCACTGATACCGGCGTGGCTGCAGGCCAAGCGCGGCAGCCATGTGGTCATTACCACCATTATGTTCAACTTCATTGCGTCCAGTTTGATGGTTTATCTGTTGACCGGCCTCCTGCGCCCACAGGGTTCGATGGCACCGCAAACCCGCACATTTGAGGCCGGTGGCCAGATACCCAAACTGGATTTCATGATGGACTGGTTCGGGCTTGATATAGGCGGCGCACCGCTTAACCTTTCGTTTCTGGTGGCGCTTGTTGCAGCCTTTCTGGTGTGGGTTTTGATTTGGCGCACACGCTTTGGTTATGAATTGCGCACCATGGGCACCAACCCGACAGCTGCAATTTATGCAGGCATCCCGCCGGTAAAAACCATTGTAGTCACCATGCTGATTTCCGGCGCGCTGGCTGGAATGATGGCATTGAATCCGGTGATGGGCGAACAGGCCCGGGTTGAGCTGGATTTTGTTGCCGGTGCCGGATTTGTCGGCATCGCGGTCGCCTTGATGGGCCGTTCGCATCCGGTTGGCATTGTTATTGCTGCAATATTGTTCGGCATGCTTTATCAGGGTGGGGCGGAACTCGCCTTTGATATGCCCAATATTTCACGTGATATGATCATCGTAATTCAGGGCCTGGTGATCCTGTTTGCCGGCGCGCTAGAACACATGTTCAGGCCGACGCTGATCGGATTTTTCCAGATATTATCAATACGATTCAGCTCTTCCAGCAAGGAGGCCGCGTAATGGATTTGTTTATTCAACTTCTTGATACCACCGTGCGCCTTTCGGTTCCGTTGCTGCTGGCCGCTTTGGCCGGGTTGTATTCCGAGCGTTCCGGTATTTTTGATATTGGCCTTGAAGGTAAAATGCTGGGTGGTGCGTTTGGCGCCGCCGCCGTTGCATCGCTCACCGGTTCGGCCTGGCTTGGATTGGTGACTGGTATCGGCGTTGCGATGGTATTGGCAATGATCCATGCTTTTGCGTCGATTACCGCAAGGGGAAACCAGATTGTGTCCGGCGTGGCGATCAATTTTATTGCCGCAGGGCTTGCGGTATTGCTCGGCCAAAGCTGGTTCGGGCTTGGCGGACAAACCCCGCAATTACCCAATTCGGCCCGGTTTACGCCAATTGAACTGCCGTTTGCCGAAGCGTTGTCCGGTGTTCCGGTGCTCGGCCCGATTTATTCGGACCTGATATCCGGTCATAATGTTCTGGTATATTTTGCTTTTGTCATGGTGCCGGTTACCTGGTGGGTTTTGTTTAGAACCCGGTTTGGCCTGCGTTTGCGTGCGGTTGGTGAAAATCCGGCAGCGGTTGATACTGCAGGCATCTCGGTGGTATGGGCACGCTATCGGGCTTTGATGATTACCGGCGTTTTGTGCGGCGTTGCCGGTAGCTATCTGGCGGTCGCCCAATCTGCAGGCTTTGGCAGAGATATGACCGCTGGTAAAGGTTTCATCGCTCTCGCGGCACTGATATTTGCCAAGTGGAAACCGGTCAATGTGATGTTTGCTGCCCTGTTGTTTGGCTTTCTTGAGGCCCTGGATATTCGTTTTCAGGGTGTCGAAATTCCGGGTATTGGCGCCATTCCGGTTCAGTTGATGCAGGCTTTGCCCTATATTTTGACGGTTGTTTTGCTGGCCGGATTTATCGGCAAGGCGATTCCACCCAAAGCCGGTGGTGTTCCCTATGTCAAAGAACGCTGATAGGCTATTTCACGCCGCCCGAAAGGCAATGGAATTTTCGCATTCGCCCTATTCCATGTTTCCGGTGGGTGCGGCAATTCTGGCAAAAAATGGCGAGGTTTACGCGGGCTGCAATATTGAAAATGCCTCTTATCCGGAAGGCTGGTGCGCGGAAACCTCGGCCATTGCCCATATGATCGGCAGCGGGCAAAATCAAATTGTCGAAATGGCGGTCATTGCGGCCAAGATGCCCGGTGCCACCCCCTGCGGTGGATGTCGCCAGCGCATTGCCGAATTTGCAAAATCCACTACGCCGGTTCATTTGTGCAACAATGACGGTGTGACAGAAACTGTATTGTTGGGAGATTTGCTGCCGAAATCTTTCAGTTTTGAGGAATAAGCCGATGAGAGCAGCCACAACCGAAATTGTTCGCAGGCTTGACGGACTGGCACCCAGAATTGCCCTGGTGCTTGGTTCCGGTCTTGGCGAGCTGGTGGAAAAAATCGAAAACCCGATTGACATGCCTTTTGCTGATTTGCCGGGTTTTCCGGTGAGCGGCGTTTCCGGCCATTCCGGCAAACTGGTTGCCGGTTCATTGTCAGGCGTGCCGGTTATCATGTTGTCCGGTCGCAAACACTATTATGAAGAGGGCCATGCGGCGGCCATGCGGTTTCCGCTTGAGGTGCTGAAAGAAATTGGCATAACGCAGGTGATATTGACCAATTCGGCCGGCTCGTTGCGCGAGGACATGCCACCGGGATCGCTGATGATGATCAATGATCACATCAACTATTCCGGCCGTGACCCGCTGATTGGCGAGGAAACCGATGCCCGGTTTGTGCCCATGGTCAACGCCTACGATCCACCGACCCGGCTGGCGCTGGAACTGGCCGCCGCAAAGGTCGATGTATCACTGCATCACGGTGTTTATATCTGGTTTTCCGGTCCGAGTTTTGAAACCCCTGCCGAAATCCGCATGGCCAGACTGCTTGGGGCCGATGCGGTTGGCATGTCGACCGTGCCCGAAGTCATATTATGTCGTTTTCTTGACCTTGAAGTCGCGGCATTTTCAATTATTACCAATTATGGCGCAGGGCTCGCTGATGGCGATCCGTCCCACGGCGAAACCAAGGAAATGGCACCCGTTGGCGGTGAGCGGCTCGGCCGGGTAATTGAACAATTTTTACAGGATCTGGCGTGAATTTATGAGTACGACCAAGGCAAAACCCAAAGACAGTCCGGTACATGAGACCACAGTAACCACCGAACTGGTGGCATTGGCAACGCACCATGAGCGCAATCCCGGCATGGCACTGAAGCCTGAAATGTTTGAAAAAGCCGACATCAACCTTTCCGCCGTCAAGCGTCGGGCAGCGACACTGACCACCCGTCGGTCGGTCAAAAAACAGTGGCAGGCCGCCTGGTTGATACGCGCCATTGAGTGCATAGATCTCACCACCCTTGCCGGTGATGATACGCCGGGGCGGGTTCGACGTTTATGCGCCAAGGCGCGCAATCCGCTGCGCGACGACATCAAATCGGCACTTGGTCTTGAGGGCTACAACCTGCATACGGGTGCTGTTTGTGTCTATCCGACCATGGTCGCAACGGCTGCCAAGGCCCTTTCCGGCACCGGCATTCCAGTTGCCTCGGTTGCAACCGGGTTTCCCGCCGGTCTCACACCTTTGCCACAGCGGCTGGCGGAAATCGCTTACGCGGTCGGCGAGGGGGCCGATGAAATTGATATTGTGATCACCCGCGCCCATGTGCTGACCGGCAACTGGCAAGCCATGTATGATGAAATTTCGCAAATGCGCGAGGCCTGTGGTGCGGCCCATATGAAAACCATTTTGGCCACAGGTGATCTGAAAACCCTGAGCAATGTCTACAAGGCTTCCATGGTGGCGATGATGGCGGGAGCGGATTTTATCAAAACCTCAACCGGCATGGAAGGCGTTAACGCAACCCTGCCGGTGTCGCTGGTGATGGTGCGGGCTTTGCGCGATTATTATGATCAGACCGGCTATCATGTCGGATTCAAACCGG
>JALTNS010000274.1:0-10331 GCA_027000565.1 Rhizobiaceae bacterium
GGTAAAGCGGCCGAGAAAGTCCAGCCCGTCAAAAGCCAGCGGCCAGGTTTCCTCCAGCATTTTTTTGGGAAACTGCCAGCGGCCCATGCCTTCTTCATCCCGTTCACCGGTGAAAATTGCATTGACGTTTGACCACGCTTGTTCATCCAGTTGCGGTTGCCAGATCGCCTGACCTTCCGGACGGATAATACGGTATCGACCATAGCGCTCAAGTTTCCGGCCCAGGCCTGAATCAATCAGCGCATAGTCATTTGTCGGGACAGTCTCCAGTATCAGTGGAAGAGTCTCGGCAAGCCTTGCGCCTTGCGGCGGTGGGCGACGCAATACAGGGGTAGTGGATTTGGAATCTGTAAAATTCTCCGACTTGGGTTTATCCGGCAAGCGCCCATCGGATAGTTTTTTGGCACGCGGCGTTGCAGCACTGTTGCGCGATGATGGGCTTCCCTTCTTCAGACTTTTTCTGATACGTGCCAATGCGCGCAAACCCTGTTATCCGACATTGATAATTTACCGCTGCATGCAGCCTGTAGCGTTTTGCGCCATTATTGGCAATTGGTGATTTTGCTCTTGTGCAAAGTAAACCATCTTGCCAGATTAAGATAAAACGAGATTGGAGTACAAATAATGGAAATGAATGGCGATCAGCTGATATCGGCAGACAGGCAAACCGTATGGGAAGCGCTTAACGATCCAGATATTCTGAAAGCCTGTATACCGGGCTGCGAATCTCTGGAAAAAATCTCGGATACCGAGTTGACGGCAACGGTAGTGGTAAAAATCGGGCCGGTAAAAGCGAAATTTTCAGGCGATGTTCGATTGGAAAACCTCAACCCGCCGGAAAGTTATTCCATAGTCGGTGAAGGTAAAGGCGGCATTGCCGGGTTTGCCAAGGGCGGCGCAGATGTGACTCTGACCGAAGAAGAAGGCGGGACAAAACTGAGTTATGCGGTCAATGCCAAAGTTGGCGGCAAGATCGCCCAACTTGGCTCAAGATTGATCGATTCCACCGCCAAAAAACTTGCCGGAAAATTCTTTGAAAGTTTTTCCGAGATTGTCGGCAAGGTTGGGGAGTGAAAGGCTGCGCCTATTCACTCCAACCGCTGACCGCCTTGACCTCCAGAAAGTCTTCCAGTCCCCAAACACCGCCTTCACGGCCATTGCCTGATTGTTTGTACCCGCCAAAGGGCGAACCTGCACTGCGTGAAGTTCCGTTCATTTCAACCATGCCAGAACGCAATGCGCGGGCCATGCGATTGGCCTTTTTTCCATCCTGTGTCTGGACATAGTTGGTGAGGCCATAGACCGTATCATTGGCAATTTTTATCGCCTCATCTTCGCCTTCAAACGGAATGATTGAAAGTACGGGGCCAAAAATTTCCTCCCGCGCAATGGTCATATCGTTGTTCACATCGGCAAATACCGTTGGCCGCACAAAATATCCACGATTGAGCCCTTGAGGCCGCCCAAGACCTCCCGCCACAAGCCTTGCACCTTCTTCTATTCCTTTTTCAATCAGCGCCTGAATCTTGTCGTATTGCAGTTGTGAAACCACCGGACCAATATGACGGCCTTCTTTTGATGCTATATCAACGGCTGTCTTTTTAGCTGTTTCCCGTGCCGTTTCAATTGCCTTTTCATAGACCGAGCGTTCGACCAGCATCCGGGTTGGCGCATTGCATGACTGGCCCGAATTTCCAAAACAATGTTGCACCCCGCGTTTAACCGCTTTCTCATCAGCATCGGCAAATATCACATTGGCTCCTTTGCCACCCAGCTCGAGACTGACACGTTTTATTGTTGGAGCAGCATTAATCGAAATGGCTGTTCCAGCCCGCGACGAACCGGTAAATGATATCATATCAACGTCCGGATGACCGGAAAGGTCGGTGCCAACACCGGGACCATCACCATTGACCAGATTGAACACACCATCGGGGAAGCCGGCTTCATCGACCATTTCGGCAAAAAGCAATGAAGAAAGCGGTGCAATTTCCGACGGTTTCAGCACCACAGTACACCCAACGGCCATTGCCGGAATGGCCTTTAGTGTGACCTGATTCATCGGCCAGTTCCAAGGGGTGATTAGACCGCAAACACCAATTGGTTCATATAATATTCTGTCATTGGGGGCGTGTTTTCCAAGCATCCGATCGAATTCAAAATTTTTGAATGCCCTGATAAAATTGCCGATATGCCACGAACCGGAGCCGACCTGGGCAGTATTAGCCATCGATACTGGAGCACCCATTTCAAGCGATATCGCCTGGCCCATCTCCGCACTGCGGGCAGTATAGATTTTCGCCAGCTTTTCAATCAGCGCCAGGCGTTCCGCCTTTGGGGTTCGGCTCCAGCCATCAAATGCTGCACGCGCCGCAGCAACTGCTGCATCAGTGTCGGTGCTGGATCCGAGAGAAATAACTGCACAAGGTTCTTCATTTGAAGGGTTGATTACGTCAAGGTCAGTGGCCCTGGCAGGGGCCACCCATTGACCATTGATATAGAATTCGCGCTTTTCCAACATGTCATTTGTTCCTGTTTCAAATCATTAATCGAACTATTGATCAATTGACTTTGAAGGACCAGAAAATTCTTACAGCGGATGGGTTTCAAAAATTAAATAGGCTGGAACTCGCCCCTCCCGAATAGCCTTGGCCTCGTAACGGGTGCGATGCCAGTTTGGCCAGGGCAACCGCCAATCATCGACCGAATTGGCCGTCCATTCAAACGCCGGGTGCTCATGGCAGTGTGTCAGCGTCCAGTTGACATAGGTGTCAATATCCGAAGCAAAGCGAAATTCACCGCCCGGTTTTAACACCCGGGCAATTCTGCCCAAGTTTTTGTGACTGACAAATCGCCGTTTCCAGTGCCTTTTTTTTGGCCATGGGTCTGGATAAAGCAAATCAATTCGGTCAAAGCTTTGTGCCGGAAGCCAGTCCAGAATCCGGGTCGCATCATCATCATAAAGCCGCACATTGCCCAGCTGATAATCAGCAATTTCGCCGAGCATTTTTGCCATACCATTGATGAATGGTTCAACGCCGATGAATCCGGTATCCGGATTCATTTCAGCTTCCCGGGCCAAATGTTCACCTCCACCAAAACCTATTTCCATACGAAATGCGGCCATTGGTTTGTCGAACAGGGTTTGAACCTGCGAAGGTTGAGACAGATTGGGATCAAGCAGCAATTTTGGTAGTAATTCATCTACCAGTTTTTGCTTGCGGTTCTTGAGTTTTTGGGTTTTTCGGCGTCCGTAGAACGACTCGGTCGACCGGCTTTTACGGTCGACCTCGCTGTTTGACATACGGCTACTCAAAAGATCAAACTGCCGCCTTGAGCTTTTCGACAAGATCGGTTTTTTCCCAGGAAAACCCGCCTTCATCATCAGGTATTCGACCAAAATGTCCATAGGCCGATGTGCGGGCATAGATCGGCTTGTTCAAATCAAGATGCGCACGAATGCCACGTGGCGAAAGATCCATTACACTGGCAATAACCTCTTCCAACCGCGATTCTGGTACAGAAGAAAGTCCGCCGGTATCAACATAGATTGAAAGTGGCTGGGCTACACCAATTGCATAAGACAACTGAATGGTGCACCAGTCGGCAAAACCGGCAGCGACGATATTCTTGGCAAGATAGCGCGATGCATAGGCTGCCGAACGGTCAACCTTGGTCGGGTCCTTGCCGGAAAATGCGCCGCCACCATGGGGTGCTGCACCACCATAGGTATCAACAATGATCTTGCGACCGGTCAGACCAGCATCGCCGTCAGGTCCACCGATAACAAACTTGCCGGTCGGATTAATATGCCATTCGGTTTCGCTTGTAATCCAGCCATCCG
This sequence comes from Rhizobiaceae bacterium, assembly GCA_027000565.1. Classification (GTDB taxonomy): domain Bacteria; phylum Pseudomonadota; class Alphaproteobacteria; order Rhizobiales; family Rhizobiaceae; genus SZUA-100. Next base: position 3,845 of record JALTNS010000274.1, read on the forward strand.
GCAAAGTATCTTCGATATAGGGTCTAACAACATCGGCGACATCCGCAGATGTCATATCGGCATCCATGTGCTGGGTCGACAATACTATGGAAGACGCACGCACCGGCTTGCCGTCTTCGTAAACCACACTGACCTGACTTTTGGAATCCGGTCCAAGTTGGCTGGCTTTGCCGGATTTTCGCGCATCCGCAAGCACTTCCAGAATCTTGTGGGAATAAAATATAGGCGCCGGCATCAACTCCGGTGTTTCCCGGCAGGCATATCCGAACATAATGCCCTGATCTCCGGCACCTTCATCTTTGTTGCCGCCGGCATCTACGCCCTGGGCTATATCCGCAGACTGGGCGTGCAGACAAACATCAACTTTGGCATTCTGCCAGTGAAATCCATCCTGTTCGTAACCGATATCCCTGATCGCATCGCGTGCAACCTGCTCAATCTGGTCTTTTGATATGCTTTCAGGACCCCGGGTTTCTCCGGCAACAACCACCTTGTTAGTGGTGGTCAGTGTTTCGGCGGCAACCCGCACATCCCAGGGGTTCATCCCCTCATCAAGTGCGGTTTTGAAAAATAAATCAACAATTTCGTCTGAAATTCGGTCAGACACCTTGTCTGGATGGCCTTCCGAAACTGATTCACTGGTAAAGAGATAGTTTTTGCGCGACATGAAGTCTTCCCTCGCTTAGCTGGTTGTTTCAAAGACCAAGAACAGATCCCTGAATTTGGGACGCAACAAGCTGAGGCGCCAAAAACGTCCGACCGGCACCATGTATGCGGCTGTTTTGATAAGGTCAAGGAAAATTGTTCCAGACAAGCGATTGTATCAACCAAACTCAATCGCGTGGAATAAAACAGGCATTGCAGCCATTTAAGAACATAATTTTCCGGATCTGTTTTAGCAGCTCAAAACAGATGTGGCCTGCCAATTTTGTAATTCAGCAGGCCATCACCTCATTGACTATTCCTCCGCATCATTGTCGGCCAGTGATTTGACCAAATCGACAATTTTGCGACGAACTTTCGGGTCGGAAATTTTCACAAAAGCCCGGTTTAACTGCAAGCCTTCAGAGCTGGACAGAAAATCCACCACATAGGTCGTTGAATTTTCTTCAGACATTCCTGTGGTAGACTGGGTTCCTGAAGGCGCGTCTTCAAAGAAAAAGGCAACCGGCACGGTGAGCACATTGGCAATCTGCTGCAACCTGCTCGCTCCTATTCTGTTTGCCCCTTTTTCATATTTCTGGATTTGCTGGAATGTTATACCGAGGGCATTTCCCAGTTTTTCCTGACTTTGACCGAGCATAGTGCGGCGCAGTCTTACCCTGCTTCCCACATGTATATCGATCGGATTGGGTTTTTTTACATTGTCTGCCATTTATTTTCTCTTTTCCGTAGCCTTGACCTAATTTTCAAGGCGCGGTGGGTTGCATTCAGGCATTCAGGGCACGATTTTCGTTAGCCGACTACCAGGCAATTGTGCATTATAATACACATTCAGGCGGGGCAATTAGGGTTGCTGATCTCGCCGGTCACAATAATTGCCTGCAGATGTAAATTCTGTCAATGCAACTTCGGCATTCCAGAGCGTTTCCCAAAGGTAAGAGATGAAATAAATATCAATAATATCAACCAGTAAGCCAACAAACCAAACCTGGAAAATATTGTCGATTGAAGTGCGACCGGTAACGGGCTGTCAATGGCACCAATTGTTCCAAGCGGCATTATATTTTTAATCCGGCCAAATGAGTCGCCAACGACCGAGATTCCGGTATTGGCAGCACGAACCAGCGGCAGACCTTCTTCGACGGAGCGTACAAGGGCTTGACGAATATGTTGATAAGGCCCTGGAGTCTTTCCAAACCAGGCGTCATTGGTCAAATTCACAATCCATCCGGGGGTAACACCCTCGCCGCGCACATTACCCGGAAACACAACTTCATAACAAATCAGCGGTACGAATGCGGGAGCATTGGCCAATTCTATGTTGCGTCGCTGGAAACCCGGGGTAAAACCACCCCGCAGGCGGGTCAACTGACTAAGGCCTATTGCTTCCAGCTGACTTTGAAACGGTAAATATTCGCCAAACGGAACCAGATGGACCTTGTCCTGCGCCGCGATAATTTCACCATCTCCATTTATCACGAACAATGAATTGAATGTATTTCCATAGTCCTGATCCGCAGTTGGCGGTTCGGCCCGCATGGCGCCGGTGATCAACGTGGTTTTTGACGGCAGCAATGCGGCGATGGCAGCAATCGCTGCCCGATTTCTGGTCAACAAAAACGGGAAGGCTGATTCTGGCCAAATCAGATGGGTTACATCGCCGATTGATTTACCGTTGGCAGAGGTTTTGGCGGAAAGCGTGAGATAGCGATTGAATATCTCCATCTCCTTGCCTTCCTGCCATTTTTCGTTTTGCGATATTCCAGGCTGAACAATTCGGATAGAAACATTTTCGACAGTTTTATCAGTGGCATCGGATAGCCGCCATGCACCAAAACCGACATGGGCAATGGTCAACAACAGGGCAATGGTCAACAACGCCCGCACGCGCCTTGGTCTTATCGAGGATGATGCTGCAAATATGCCGGGCGATGAAAATACCAGTAAAGCCAGCGGCGTAATGCCATAAACACCGATTACCGAAGCGGATTGCATCAACATTGGTGTCGGCATTGCCGCGTAACCAATTGTATTCCAGGGAAATCCGGTCAAAATGGATCCGCGAAGCAGTTCCACCAGCGAAAGACCAACCGCAAGAGCAACTATTCTTCGCCAGCCGTCGGACCAGAATATCCGGGCAATTGCCGCGCCCAACGCCCAGAAAAGGGCCAGCCCGGCGGGTAAGGCCACCACCGCAAATGGCAATAACAGAATAAATTCTTCACCATCGACCAAAAAGGCCATGCCGAGCCACCAAAGGCCTGCCAGAAAGTATCCAAATCCAAATATCCAGCCGATTTTTACAGCGGGCCACAACCGGCGAAAAAACCCGGCATCTACGGGACCGGTAGAACCATCGATCAGCCAGACCAGAATCGGAAGTGTGACGAATAAAACTGGAAACAGATCGAACGGAGCCATGGCCAATGCCGAAACGGCACCTGATACAAATGCAATGAGTGCTGCCCGCCATCCCCATTGAATTATAACCCAGCCTGCAAAACGCTCGATGAATTTACCGGATTGCTGACTGTGCGCCATAGTTGTCGAATCACCTGTTTTAATTGGCATTATCAGGTCGCTTGTCTAAAGCACATGCACGTAACTATCAACGAAACCCGCACAATTGAAATATTACAAAAGTGCAAGGCTCGGCAATCCTGTGACCAGCAGGTTGTTGCAAACACCCGCGCCCGTCGAATTGACAAGTGTTGAACGGGTCTCAAGAAAATATTACATACCGCGAATATGTTTTGTGTTATGCACACCAAAACCCCGGAAAACAGGAACAAATCGCGATGTTCGACCAATTCGTTGCAGCCAATGAAGGCTCCATACGCCTAGCGGTATTTATTACACTATTTGTCATATTTGCTTTGAGCGAATGGCTGAGGCCCCGTCGCCCGCTCACGGCTGCAAAGACCACCCGGTGGTTTACCAATTGGACAATTGTGGTGCTGGATTCACTTGTTGTCCGGCTAACCTTTCCAATGGTGGCTGTCGGTGTTGCTGTATGGGCTGAAAACAATGGATATGGTTTACTCAATATGCTTGGAGTTTCATTTGTTCCAGCAGCGATTTTTTCCTTCTTTTTTCTCGATTTCTCCATCTGGCTCAGCCATCTGGCATCACATAAGATTCCGCTGTTCTGGCGCATTCACCGCATGCACCATTCCGATGTTGACATCGATGTATCCACGGCACTGCGGTTTCATCCAATCGAAATCGTGCTTTCAATGCTGTTCAAAATGTTGGTGGTTGTAGCGCTTGGCGCACCGGCGATATCGGTAATCCTGTTTGAAATTGTGCTTAATGGTGGAGCGATGTTTAATCACTCAAACACAAAACTACCCCTGTGGCTCGACCGCTATTTGCGTTGGTTCATCGTAACGCCAGATATGCACCGGGTTCATCATTCGATTATACACAATGAAACCGATTCCAATTATGGCTTCAATTTTTCCTTCTGGGACCGGATGTTCGGCACCTATATTGATCAACCGGAAAAAGGCCACGATGACATGACTATCGGCTTGCCTGAATGGCAAAGCAAAAAACCGACCAGACTGGACTGGAGCCTTATGGTTCCATTTCGGAAATAGGCTCAATCCCGGAGTCCTATCAGGCCCCGATAGCCAGCCGGATGACATAGGCCAGTGCGCCAACGGCTGCAACACCACCCAGCCAGAGTGCGGCAAACCACATAAGACGCTTTGTTGTTTGCGGTTTATCCATCAATGATAGCCCGCTGATGGATCAACCTTGCCTCGAAACACCCAATACGAATAAGCAGAATAGGCCAGTATCATCGGGATCAGTACAACGGCGCCAATCAGCGTAAACTGAAGGCTTTCGTCCGGTGCCGCCGCCTGCCAGATTGTCAGTGTTGGAGGTACAATATAAGGGTAAAAACTGACGCCAATCCCGGCGAAACTCAACACAAATATCGCCAGAGACGCCAGGAAAGGTGTTGCGTCTTTTTTGTCTCGCAATCCGCTATATAATTTCCAGGCACACAGGACGACCAGTCCGGGTACAATTATGCTGAATATCGCGGTTGGCCAGGTAAACCAGCGCTCCAGATATTCCGGCACAAGAAATGGTGTCCACAAGCTCACCAACCCAATTAGTCCGAGTGTCGCAACGCCAAGATAACGGCTACGGTGGCGCATGCGGTCCTGTAATGGACCTGTGGTTTTCATATTCAGCCAGGTCGCGCCAAGCAACGCATACCCGACCACAACCGAAATACCGGTCACTATGCTAAAGGGTGTCAACCAGTCCCACCAGCCGCCGGCATAGGCGCGACCACTGATTTCAATGCCCTGAACCAGAGCCCCAAGCGCCAGACCTTGAGAAAAAGCGGCAACAACCGAGCCGCCAACAAATGACCAGTTCCAGATGAACTGGCTTTTTGTCGCGCGCCATCGATATTCAAACGCAACACCGCGAAAAACCAGCCCCATCAACATTGCAATCAGCGGCGCATAAAGTGCCGGCAACACAGTTGCATAGGCGAGCGGAAAAACCGCAAACAGGCCACCACCGCCAAGCACCAGCCAGGTTTCATTGCCATCCCAGACCGGAGCAACTGAGTTCATCATAATGTCACGATCCTGTTTGTCAGGCTCAATGGCAAACAGGATGCCCACACCAAGATCAAAACCATCAAGGATCACGTAAGTCAGAATTGCGAAGGCTATTATTCCGGCCCATATAAACGCGAGATCAAATATCATGATACTCTCCTAATCATCCGACGTTCGAGGGGTGGTGTTCAACTGGTTAACCGGGGTGATGCCTGCGGAACGTATCGGCCCTTTGCTCATGGTTGGTGAGGCATGGTCCGGTGATCTGGCCATCATATGAAATAGGTAATAAACACCTGCACCAAAGACGAAAAAATAGACCACTATGAATGCAATCAGAGAACCGGCAACGGCAGGTGCTGCTATCGGTGATATTGAGTCCGCTGTGGTTAGCAAACCATAGACGGTATAGGGCTGCCGTCCGACTTCGGTTGTAATCCAGCCAGCCAGCACGGCAACAAAACCGGCCGGCCCCATAGCCAGCGCAGCCTTGAACAACAACGGGGATTCGTAAAGGGAGCTCCGGTAACGTGCCCACAGGCTCCACATTCCAATACCAAGCATGGCAAATCCAATTCCAACCATTATTCTAAAACTCCAGAATACAGTGAGTGTTGGCGGCCATTGATCTCGTGGAAACTCTTTAAGCCCCTTGATTTCTCCGGTCAGAGACCGGGTGAGAATCAGTGAACCTAAATAGGGGATTTCCAAACTGTAATCAGTTTTTCCGGTTTTATTGTTCGGAATACCAAACAGAATCAATGGTGCTCCACCCTTGCGGGTTTCATAGTGGCCTTCCATTGCAGCAATTTTTGCGGGCTGGTATTCCAGAGTATTCAACCCATGTTCATCACCGGCAATAATTTGCAAGGGGGTGACGAGAGTTGCCATCCACATGGCCATGGAAAACATGACGCGAGCACCCCGATTTTTGTTGTTTTTGACAAGGTGAAAAGCACCAACCGCGCCAACCACAAAGGCTGTGGTCAAATATGCCGCCAATACCATATGGACCAGACGGTATGGAAAAGACGGGTTGAAAATTATTGCTAACCAGTCCCTGGGTACGAACTGGCCAGCTTCATTGATGCCATACCCCGCCGGGGTTTGCATCCAGCTGTTAACAGACAGAATCCAGGTCGCGGACATCAGGGTTCCAAAGGCTACCATGCTGGTCGCAAACATGTGTAATTTCGGCCCAACCCTTTCGCGACCAAACAGCATAACGCCAAGAA
>JALTNS010000274.1:10341-11217 GCA_027000565.1 Rhizobiaceae bacterium
CTCGTAGGCCATTAGCGGCCCAAGAATTGGTCCGGTTTTATCGGAAAACACACTCCAGTTAGTGCCGAACTGATAGGACATGACAATGCCGGACACGACGCCCATGCCAAAAGCAACCGCAAATATTTTTTTCCAGTAGTCGAAAAGAGTGAGATAAACCGGGTCTTTTTTCCATAACCAGAGCGCTTCGAGAACCGTCAGAAAGCTGGCCAGACCTATAGAAAATGCCGGAAAAACAATGTGAAACGAGATTGTAAAAGCAAATTGAAGCCGGGCAAGAAATTCTGCTGTCAAATATTCGCTCATTTTGTAAAACTCCCGGCTTTACATTTACCACCAATACCCGATACGGGCGCAACTTACAATTGCACCCGTATCGGATGATTTTTACAGTTCTCTTTTGGAAAAATACCAGTCAGTATATTCGTAACCTTCTGATACTCGTTGCTCAGCCTCAGCGGCGGTCGCTGGCGGTGGTACAATAACCTTGTCACCTTTGTGCCAACCCTCTGGTGTCGCAATACCATTTGCATCAGAAGTCTGCAGGGCTTCGAGCAAACGGACAAATTCATCGATCGAACGGCCATTTGTCATTGGGTAATAAACCATCGCCCGCAAAATGCCTTCAGGATCAATAAGGAAGGTCGCACGAACCGCAGAGGTATCTGATGCTCCAGGCTGAATCATGCCATAGGCCTTTGCAACCTCCATGGTCAGGTCGGCAATAACCGGAAACTGGATTTCCATACCAAAGTTTTCTTTGATACTGCGTATCCAGGCAATATGGGCGTAATTGGAATCGATCGACAGGCCAAGCAATTCGCAATTCATCGCCTTGAAAGTTTCGAAATGATTTTGAAACGCCATAAATTCGGT
>JALTNS010000274.1:11227-15652 GCA_027000565.1 Rhizobiaceae bacterium
TCGGTCGTTGGTGCGTCAAAATCAGGAGCTGGACTGTTTAGTTGCGGGAACGGGTTTTGGGTCGTCAGTTCATCACTCATTTTATTTCCTGTCGTTTGAAAGGTTCATATATTAGATTTTGCTAATATATGAAAGAATCACCCGTATTCAATGCGACCTGCAAAACAATTTGTCGCAGCAGGCTTGTGGCGTATATCGTTACAAACAACCAAATTATGGAATGTTTTCAAAAATGAACCTGCCCGACCTTCCGGTTAGAGAAGTTCTCGTTTCGCTGCTTTATCAATTGCAGCAAAATAAAAATATGGTTTTAGTGGCACCACCCGGAGCCGGCAAAACCACAGTAATTCCGTTGGCCCTGCTTGATACGAACTGGTCGCGCGGGAGCAAGATTATTGTTCTGGAGCCCCGGCGGCTGGCAGCCCGGGCCGCAGCTCATCGCATGGCCAAATTGCTGGGGGAGCGAGTTGGCGAAACGGTTGGATATAGGGTGCGGATGGACAGCAGAATTTCTGCAAATACCAGAATTGAAGTTATCACCGACGGGGTGTTCACCCGGATGATACAGGATGATCCTGAATTATCCGACACATGCGCCATATTGTTTGACGAATTTCACGAACGCAGCCTGGACAATGATCTCGGGTTGGCGCTGGCAATCGATGTAAAAAACGCGCTTCGCAATGACTTGCGCATTCTGGTCATGTCGGCGACCCTCAATGGCGCTGCGGTGGCAAACCTGATCGATGCAGAGGTCATTGAAAGTTTAGGGCGGACCTTCCCGGTAACAATCAGTTATCACGAACGACCTGTGGAAACCCGCCTGGAACCATTTGTGGCAAAGGAAATTCACCGCGCACTGGCGCAGCAACGAGGTGATATTTTAGTGTTTTTGCCCGGTCAGCGGGAGATTGAACAAGTTGCCGAGTTGCTCGCCACTGGAGTTGAGAACAATGTTGTGGTTGCAAAACTGTATGGCGCGATGGATATGTCTGATCAGGATCGCGCCATTCGGCCTGCCATTGATGGTCAGCGGAAGGTTGTTCTGGCCACATCAATAGCCGAAACGTCTTTGACCATTGATGGCGTTAATATCGTAATTGATAGCGGATTAGCCCGCCTGCCGCGATATGATCCGGCAAATGGATTAACCCGACTTGAAACCGTGCGTGCGGCAAAATCATCAATCGATCAGCGGGCCGGTCGGGCAGGGCGAACGGCTCCGGGCATTGCCATAAGACTGTGGCGTGAACAGCAGACCGCATCACTGCCTGTCCAGTCTCCGCCGGAAATACTTGCAGCAGACCTGAGCCATCTGGTGCTGGATCTGGCTGCCTGGGGTACTGATGACCCGACCCAGCTTTGCTGGCTGGATGAACCGCCAGTTCCAGCTCTATTGGAGGCCAAAAAACTTCTGCGCAAGCTGAATGCATTAGACGATGCTGGTGGCTTGACCGACCATGGCAAAATGTTGCGGACTCTTTCTATTCCGCCACGGATTGCTCATATGGTTCTTGGCGCTGCACAACGCGGCGAACTGGAGCGCGCAGCCCTGCTATCGGTGGTCAGCAGCGAACGCGGCCTTGGCGGAAACGACATCGATCTTGAAACCCGTTGTGAAAAGGCCGCCAAAGATCGTAGTACAAGGGCAAAAGCCGCCCGGGAACTTGCGCGAAAACTATCCAGAAAAGTTCGCGCCCTGACAGAATCCAAAACGGATTTGGAACCGGCAGGCCTCTCAATTGGGGCCATTCTATCCCTTGCCTGGCCGGAACGTATTGCCCGCCGCAGCGGCCAGTCACAATCAGGTGCCATTCGGTATCGGCTGGCAAATGGCAGTGGTGCCGAGATTTCAGCCGACCACCAGCTGGCAAAATGCCCGTGGCTGGTTATTGCTGATATCGCAGGAAAAGCAGGCGCCGCGCGTATTCTTTCTGCGGCATCCGTTTCGCAAAAAGAAATCGAACAAATACACGATTTTTCAATTGAGGAGCGTGATCGCGTTGATTTCAACCCCGAAACAAGTCAGGTGAAAGCCACAAGGGTGCGAGTGCTCGGGTCATTGAAGCTTTCTGAATCTGTTATTTTGCGGCCCGATGCGTCCCTGGTGGAACAGGCAATTCTGGATTTTGTACGCCAGGGCGGGATCTCTAGGCTTCGTTGGCATGAGGCGAAAAACTCCCTGCGTCGAAGACTTATGTTCCTGCATGTACAAGACCCGGAAGCCTGGCCTGATGTGGGCGACACGGCACTGGTTGACCGGCTGGATGAATGGTTTTCACCCATCATCATTGGAAAAAGTGGCTTAAATCAAATAACAGTCAACCAGTTGGATGCAGGCCTTCGAACACTGATCCCCTGGGACAAACACGCAAGGGTTGATCAACTGGCCCCGACAAACATAATGTTGAATGACGGTTCGAAGTTCAAACTTCGATACGAGAATGACGATGTGATATTATCTGCCCGCGCACAGAAATTATTTGGCATCAAAGTTCATCCCACAATCATGGACGGCAGGTTTGATGTTCTGGTTGAACTGCTTTCACCAGCAGGACGCCCCATTCAGATGACCCGTGATCTCGCCGGATTCTGGCAGGGTTCATGGGCAGACGTGCGATCAGAGATGCGCAGCCGTTATCCTAAACATTATTGGCCGGAAAGTCCGATTGAACATCCGTATCGGGAGAAAGATCGCTCATGAGTGGCTCGATCGGGCCATAAATCAAATTAAGGCAAGTCGTGAGCTTCCAGTTTGGCAATAGATGCCGGATCAGTTCAAGAACGAATTACATGTAAAAAAACACGCGTATTGTGACCAAAACGGTACGTGAATCAGGGGAACCATCTGAAAATACAGGGAGAATGTTCGATGTGTGAGTTTTTTCACAGTCTGGCGGGTGATGATTTGATAGTCTGTTGATATTGCAAACTTGCCTTGTGCGTTATTTCAGGGTCCTCATGTGGAATTTAGGGATTGCATTTGTGGACTATTCTGACCCCGGGTTTTTCCGGGGTCTTTTTTTTGACAGGGATTCCGTGTTTCAAGTGACAATCGATTGAATGGCAAGCCCCCCGTTTGTAACGGCGTTTGAATTTGGGATTCAGGCTGAGTTTTGTAGTTTGTTTTGGCGTGATATCTCCAATACCCAAGTTAGGCCGCTGAATGTTCGAATTGCCCCTCCGTCCGCCAACTGGTCAGCCATGAAGTCGACAGACCAGACCCGGTTGGGATATTCAGGAACAGACAGGGATTATTACTCCCTTCTTTTCAACCGATTGCGTTGGAAGAAGGTGGCAATGTCTATGGGGGTCGCAAACTGCACATCGGTCTGTTTGGTCAGGGTGAAAGCTGTTGCTCAACCGTTCGAAGCGATTCTTCATTGGATGGATACACTCTCGATTTTATTCGCTTACGGCCATCCTTGTTGCACACGGCAGACCTTCGCAGAGGTGGCACACAAGCGCCGGGCCGCTCTTGGCGACTACAAAACCGGAGATAATGCAAGGCAAGATATATTCAACTATATCAAAATGCCCTACAATCGAAAATGCAAATATGCTAACAGCGGGCTGCTGTCGCCTGTAGAATATGTAGGACAGCAGAAACTGAAAAAGCAGGATGTCTTGGAAACTCGGGGGATTCACTGGTCAACCCGGATTTCTGCATACTGAATATAGATATTGCAGGTTTGGAATAGTCATTGGTGCAGGAAATCCACATAGAGCATCATGGCAATCGCCAACTGCTTTTGTTGCAAACTTCGATCAAGTTGAGATGGCTCGCCATAGCCGGACAATCGTTGGCTGTGTTATTTGTAAAATTTGGATTGGGTTTTGAATTTCCGGCCATGTTGTGTGGCGCATTGATTGCTTCGTCGATCTGGCTGAACATATTTCTCACATTGCGTTATCCTGCGAGCTATCGCCCGTCAGCCGACGCCGCACTAACGATATTCAGTTACGATATCATCCAGTTGGGCGTGTTGTTGTATTTGACCGGCGGCCTTCAAAACCCATTTTCAATATTGCTGATTGTTCCCGTCGTTGTTTCCGCGACGTCCCATTCGTTGTCGCGCAGTTTACTGCTCGGGTTGCTGGTGGTCATTGTTGCAACCTTGTTGGTTTTCTACCATGAACCCCTTCCCTGGACGCCCGGAATTCGCCCGGTTACGCCCTTTTTATATGTTTTGGGAACATGGATTGCGATATTGTCAAGCCTGTTGTTCACAGCTGTATATACATTTCGAGTAGCCGAAGAAGGGCGCCGACTGGCCGATGCGTTAACAGCCACAGAACTGGTATTGCAGCGTGAACAGCATTTATCAGCCCTCGATGGCTTGGCCGCTGCTGCTGCCCATGAACTTGGAACACCACTTGCAACCATTGCACTGGTGTCCAAGGAAATGCAGCGTGAACTTGGAG
>JALTNS010000275.1 GCA_027000565.1 Rhizobiaceae bacterium
CCCGATGCACCCATGCCGGATGCGCCAGGCATCTGCGAACCTGTTTGATGCGGGAAAGTCTTGTCACGCAAAATCTCGCCTGTTCGTCTGTTGATAAAAATTTCACGAAGTGCACCCGCCTTGCGTGAAACGATCAGAATACGACCAAGCCAGGTGCGCTTGATGTTCACCACGTCGAATCCGTCTTGACGCAGGTTTTCAGTAATTGGCTCTACGAAATTGGAGTCGGCAAAGGAAACTGCCGGTGTCAGCCAAAGAAACCCTGCAATCAGGGGGGCGAACAACAGGCGAGGGATTATTTTCATAGCCGCAAACTCCTTGTCGAGCCATGCGCGGATGAAAGCATCCGCGCATGGCGCTTTGTTTATATTCCACACCTGCAATGAGAGTGGCAAGTGCCGGGTTGGCTAATTAATTGTTGCCACCCATACCACCACCCATGCCGCCGCCTGAGCTGTCACCGCCCATGCCACCGCCTGAACCGTCGCCGCCTGAATGGCCAGCGCCCATGCTGCCACCAGAATTTGCAGCCATGTTGCTGGCAGGTCCGGTGCTCATATTTCCTACTTCACGTTGCATTTCCGTAGCCATGGCGGTCATATTTGGGTGCTGTTCCAGCATACGCGTAATTTCCTCTTCGCTCATTGTTGAGCGCAGCTGCGAAGCGATGCCGGCAATCTGTGCCTGGGTCAGACCGGACATATCGAACTGGGAAATAGGCGTTGTTGTACCGGTTGCCGGGTCTTGGATCACGGGTTCTGATTCATGGGCAAAGGTTGCGGACGCACTTATAAGAATTGCTGCGATGCTCAGGGAAAGTTTGTTCATTTATATGTACCTTGTCTGAATTGCCGACGGGATTGCCGGTGTGAGCCCCGAATGCCGTATCAAGGTAATAATGGATATTGGCAAAATGCCTAAACGGCGCCGGATAAGCGTTTGCTTATACGATTGACGGTGGGTGGCAGCCTGAGGAAAGCGGTCAATGATGCCGGATTTGAAAGTGGCGATCCCACCACAATCCTACCGTCCCGGCTTTCCGGTTTTATTGCGACTTCTGGCCTTTCCGCGGGCGGGCTTTTCCGTTCTGCCTACGGTCATTTCATCGAGGGTGTTTTTGCGAAAAAGGGTGGCTTTGTTTTTGCCCACGCCAGATGCTTGCGCATCGGCTCCGCCGGGGCGATCTGACCAACCGGCGGGCTCTTCGCCCGCTTTGGTACTCCGACTAGCCCGTGAAACAGAAATATCCGGCTTTCCCTGCGCCCTGCGTTTCCGTTTTTCCCTCGTATTCTCAACCCCGATATTGCGTGCCAGCGGGTCGTCAGCGATTAACAGTTCGGTTTCCTGCAGGCGCTTGATTTCATCGCGCAACCGGGCGGCGTTTTCAAAATCAAGATCGGCTGCCGCATCGCGCATTTGTTTTTCAAGGCTCTCAAGATGAGCCGCAAGATTGTTGCCGACCATGCCATCTTTGGCAAAGGTCGAAATATCGGCAGTGACATGATCACCCTCATAGGCGCTGCCAATAATATCGCCGATGCTCTTTTTGATCGATTCCGGCGTAATGCCATGTTCGAGATTATAGGCCTGCTGTTTTTCGCGGCGGCGGTTGGTTTCGGCCATCGCGCGCTCCATTGAACCGGTAATCCGGTCGGCGTAAAGCACCACCTTGCCATCAACATTGCGGGCGGCGCGGCCAATAGTTTGCACCAGCGAGGTTTCGGAGCGCAAAAAGCCCTCCTTGTCGGCATCGAGAATGGCAACCAGAGCACATTCGGGAATATCCAGCCCTTCACGCAACAGGTTAATCCCGATCAGCACATCAAAGGTGCCAAGCCGCAAATCGCGGATGATCTCAATGCGCTCCAGCGTATCAATATCGGAATGCATATAACGCACCCGGACCTCGTTTTCGTGCAGATATTCGGTCAGGTCCTCGGCCATGCGCTTGGTCAAAACTGTCACCAGTGAGCGGTATCCGGCTTTGGCTACCTGCTTGACCTCGTCCATCAGATCATCGACCTGATTTTTTGCCGGGCGGATTTCCACCGGCGGATCAATGAGGCCAGTGGGGCGGATCACCTGTTCGGCAAAAACGCCGCCGGATTGTTCCAGTTCCCACGCTGAGGGTGTGGCTGATACGCAGATAGTTTGCGGGCGCATGGCGTCCCATTCCTCAAACCGCAGCGGGCGATTGTCCATGCAGCTTGGCAGGCGGAAGCCGTATTCAGCCAAGGTTGCCTTGCGGCGGAAGTCGCCTCGATACATGCCGCCAATCTGCGGAATGGTGACATGACTTTCGTCAGTGAAAACCAGCGCATTGTCGGGCAAATACTCAAACAGCGTCGGCGGCGGTTCGCCCGGTTTGCGCCCGGTAAGATAGCGCGAATAGTTCTCAATACCGGCGCAGGCTCCGGTTGCCTCGATCATTTCAAGGTCGAACCTTGTGCGTTGCTCAAGCCGCTGGGCTTCAAGCAAACGCCCTGCTGCGTTCAGTTCCTCCAGTCGGTGGCGCAGTTCTTCCTTGATCAGTTTTGAAGCCTGATTGAGTGTCGGGCGCGGGGTTACATAGTGCGAGTTGGCATAAATTTTCACCGATTTGAGATCATCGGTTTTTTGCCCCGTCAGCGGATCGAATTCGGTAATTGACTCGATTTCATCGCCAAACAGCGAAATTCGCCAGGCGCGGTCCTCCAGATGGGCCGGGAAAATCTCGATGGTATCGCCGCGCACCCGAAAAGAACCGCGCTGGAAATCCGCATCACGGCGGCGATATTGCTGGGCCACCAGATCGGCCAGCAGGGCGCGCTGGTCAAGCGTATCGCCGATCTCCATTTTGAAGGTCATCGCTGTATAGGTTTCGACCGAGCCGATGCCATAAATGCAGGACACCGAAGCAACGATGATCACATCATCGCGCTCCAGCAGCGCACGGGTAGCGGCGTGGCGCATGCGGTCGATCTGTTCGTTGACCGACGATTCCTTCTCGATATAGGTGTCGGAGCGCGGCACATAGGCCTCGGGTTGATAATAGTCGTAATAGGAAACGAAATATTCCACCGCATTGTCGGGAAAAAAAGTTTTCATCTCGCTGTAGAGCTGGGCGGCCAAGGTCTTGTTGGGGGCGAGAATGAGGGCAGGGCGCTGGGTCGCCTCAATTACCTTGGCCATGGTGAACGTCTTGCCTGAGCCGGTAACGCCCAAAAGAACTTGCGTTCTTTCGGATGTTTGTTGAGCCAAATTTTGCGCTGCCGCTTTTTCCTTGATCCGCTGGCCCATCCGGGCCACCGTCCGTTCACGCGCCGACACGCCGCTTTCGACTGGCGCTTGCGCTGCCACGGAGGGAGGGAGCGCAGCATCAGACGCTGAAGAGGTGTCCGGCCGGTCAGGCCGCGCCGTTGCAGGGCCCGGCGCAGCCGGATTAGCCCGTGAAACAGAAAACTGCGTGCCATTTATCCCCGCCACCAGTTCGGCGATTGCCGTTGGCTGGTCGCCCTTGGGTTCAAATTCGGAGACCACCTTGAAAGGAATGCCGCCTTCGTCCTTTTCCGGTCGGGCAGGGCGATGCGGTATCCAGATGTCGCCCTTCATTTCCTCGCGGCCAAATTCGATCAGCTGCGAAAGCGCGTCTACCGTTGCGGTAACACCACTGTTTAGTTGTTCACTTGCGAGGGGCTTTGTCCCACGTGTGTTCATGCCGGATGCTTGCGCATCGGCTTTTTTGTTTTTCGACGACCCACCCGGGTTGCCGCCCGTTCGCGCGCTTGCGCTCCGTCCTTTGGCCGGAGCCTGCGCTGCCACGGTGGGAGAAGTGTCCGACTGTTTTCGGGCGCGCTTTGCGCCCTGGTTTGCACCGGACAAAAGCGCCTCAGCCTCTTCCAGTGAAATTTCCAGACCGGATATCGGGTTGAGTCCGGTGGCTGCGCGCTCTTTTGCCGATCCTGCTGCACCGGTAGACGTGCCGCGCGCAGTACGGGAGCCTGATTTGCTGTCGCGTTTTGGCGGCTGTTTGGGTTTTTTCTTAGTGTGACTCAAATCTTGCGCATCGCTGCGCTCTACGTGCGATTTGAGTTGGGCTTCTTTAGCAATTTCTTCGGCCCAGTCCGACACCGAACCGGACAAAGACTCGCCGCTCAGCGGTGGCTGTGGTGCTTCGGCAAATCCATCGGGTTTTTTAGCGTCAGATGTCATTCGCCCTGTATGGACCAAAACAGGAACAAGTGGAAGGGATTTGGTTGCGAATAGTGAATTTCAATTGATTTTGGCAACCCGGTGGCAATCAGGCATTATCTTTGATTGCCTTTGCGATATATTTGAAAATTGATGATGTGATCCGAACACCGACATTCGGTCGGTTTGCGCCATCGCTGCCGGTATGAATGCCGACGACTGTCCGGAAATTGCTTTGATGTTCGTGGAATATGGGACCGCCGCTCTGGCCGGTTTCGGTATCTATATCGTGATAAATGAAATGGCGGCTCGGCTCCTTGATTTTGCCCAGACACCAAACCTGTGTATCGTAGCCGAAATCATCGGGATATCCGGCGCTGGTTATTGGCAGGCCATCAAGGTGGGAATCCTGGGCGACTGCAAAACCGAACCAGCCGGTCATGTTTCCCATATTTTTATTGGGCAGTATTACAACACCATAGTCATAGCGATCATCCTTTTCTTCAATCCATTTGCTGGGTACTTGAACATCAATGGAAACCTCGCTGCCATAAGGAAAGCCGGTCGGACTTAGTCCCGGCGTTACGATGATTTCTTCAGGGTTCGCGCCATCGGGATAGATACAATGGCCGGCGGTTATGACAATATTGGGGGAGGCGAACCATCCAGTGCCAAAGGCGATTTGGCCATCGGACATGTTGGTCTGCAAGCGGCAGACGCTGCGCCAGGGCGGTGATGTGGTGTTGAAAACGGGCTGACGATCGTCCGCAGGATCAAATATCACCCGCTCAGTGACTGCACGATTTTTATCAGACCTGCCCGCAGTCGGTTGAGCAGTTCCATCGCTTGTGCCTGCCATCGGTCGAATGTTGCCGGAGCCAAACATGTCAGTCATAAAGGAGGGCGAAAACATTTCGACCGGCGAAACAATGCTTCCGGGGCCAAACAGATCAACCGGTGCTTTTTGGGCTGAGTTGAGTTCATTACTCTGCGTGCGATTTCGCCCTGGAAGGGTGATGTTTCGCATGTGGTTGGGGCGTTTGGTTGCCATTGAATCCCCTTATTTACAGTTTGGTGGCGTTTCGCAACCGGGCGACACCAGCCCATCACCTTTTTGAGAATCTTCAGCTTTTCCCGAACCCCGACCGATTTTATCTTTTCCATCGGGATTATTGGAAAGACCACCTGCTTTCCTTGGGGCGATGCCAATGCCCACGGACAACAAGGATGCGCTGCGAAGTTGTGTTTCTTTTTCTTTGCGTTGATTTTGAAGATTTTCAAAAGTCGTCATATATTGACTTTGAGCATCCAGTGCCGCTTGTCGAGAGCGGAAGGTGCTGGTTATGGTGTCAAAAAATGCAGAAACTATCGTTGCCGGCAACAGTGCTACAGCGGCAGCTTCACTTGGTTTTTGAATCTTCAGGCTGGTAAGCATGCCATTGGTGAAACCGGCATTGGTAACCTTTTTCACAAAGAGCGCACGCTTGAAATCGGTGGCGACGATGGGCCCGCCATTGGGTAGCGGCACGATAACCGAACTTGATGACAGCTGCCGTCCGACCGCAAAACCTGCAGATATGCGGTATGGAATTGGTAATCTGAAGCAGACACCAATCGAACAGTCGGGAATCGACGCCTGCTTGATGATGTCGGGTGAGCGAGCGGTTAGATCAATACGGAACTGACTTCGTTGCAACTGACGATATCTATGGCAATTCTCTTTCAATTTGGCATCGGACTTGCCACAATTGTTGACGATACCATCCCTGATTCGAATACGCGCAGCAGAATTCAGGGCAATTTCGGCAGCCCTTAACGTGGCGGGATCTTCCGGGTCGATATCAATCTGGGCAACCGGTGTTGCACCAACCAGTCCAGCCTCCTTGCGCCCACCAAAGCCGGTCTGGACCGCCGCCAATGATTTGGCCAAATTGATTAGAAATTGTCCGGTTTGGTCATCAGCAGTAACGATGACCGAAGACAGAAGACCTTTGGAATCAATCACCACATCGACCGAATCATTGCTGAAGATGCTTGATTTGTAGGAACCATAATAAAAATAATTTGCATCACCAAAATATTTGGGGGGCAGCGCGTCAATGACGAACTGTCCGTTTATTTCTGATAATTGTATTGGGACAACAGATGTCGGCAGCATATAGGCAAAGCTGGATGTGGTCGTCTTTCCGGTGTCTTTGTCGGTTAAACCAGTGCTTGAAATTGAAACGCATCCGCCAAGAAGCAAAACTGGTATGAACATTAAAACGAAAGAATACAATCGAGGTCGGACGAAGTATCTTTTTTCTCTCAGAGTAAGGAAATATTCTTGAACAACACCAAACATACTCATGATAACTCTCACAATCAGGGGGCGATTGTTAAAGATAAGATGCTATATTAATTTGAAAACTGGAAACGTGGTAATTATCACAATTTGAAGATATAATTATTCTATATCTTCGCTGGCTGGCCTTTGAAATTTTGCAGGACTTGCTGTGAATCAATCCTTCAAACCATTTTTCAATTCCCCATAAAAAAACCGGACCACAAGGGTCCGGTTGAGTTCAGAAGGGAGATCTATTGGATCAATCCCTTCGGAGGGGAACAGATGGGGCATAAATTACCGGGAGGAGGATTAATTCATGCGCAACATCTGACAGCTATATGCGTGTTTACTAATCTATCTTCAAGGGGAGCTCGCGCATAACAGCCATGCATGGGGTGCATGGCATTTATTCTCTCATCGAATCCAATCGCGGCCAGACTGTTTCCGCATAGGTACAAAACAGTCTAATAGGACCAACTGCGCGCCTGTGAAAACAGGAAATCGCGAAACACGCTTAACCGCGCGGTATTTTTCAATTCTGCTGAATAGGCGAAATAGGTATCGAAATTTGGCACATCAATGTCGGTCATCACCGGGATCAGACTGGTGTCATCCTCAACTGAATAATCCGGCAACATGGCGATGCCGGCACCGCGTAGCACGGCGCGTTTGATTGCCAGTATTGAGTTGATTTTGAGCGCCGAAGGCCGGCGTTCGCCGCTTGGCATGCCAGCTGTCGCCAGCCAGTTGACGTCTTTCAAATATCCCGGTGCCGCATCGCCCCAGGTAATCAGCCGGTGATGTTTTAAATCCTCTATGGTCTCCGGTTTGCCAAATCGCTCAATATAGGCGGAGGACGCATAAACGTGAAAATGCACGGTAAACAATCGCCGTTGTATCAGGTCCGGCTGCTGTGGCTGGCGCAGGCGTATGGCGCAGTCAGCCTGACGCATGGCAAGATCAAGCTCTTCATTGTTGAGAATTAGGTCAACCTCGATGCCTGGATAAAGATCAAGAAATTCGTGCATCCTGATGGCAAGCCAGGCGGAGCCAAGCCCGACGGTGGTGGTGACCCGAAGTCTGCCGGAGGGGCGTTCACGGGAATCGGTCAACTGGTGTTTGACCTTTTCCAGCTTGACCATCATTTCCTGCGCTGTTTTGTAAAGCAGATCACCCTGTTCGGTGAGAATCAGACCGCGCGCATGGCGGTGAAACAACGGTACGGCAATATCGTGTTCCAGTGACGATACCTGTCGAGAAATCGCAGATTGCGAAAGATTGAGTGCGTCAGCCGCATGGGTGAAACTGCCAGCCTTCGCCACCGCATGGAATATGCGCAATTTGTCCCAGTCCATTCATCTGTTCCCTTTTCGATGAATGTGGCATGATTCGAGGCGAGATGCGAGGATTTAGCCCGTAAGGAGCTGCGGTCTATTCTGCTGCCTCGGCTGCGTGTTCCAGTTCAGCCAGGTATTTTTCCGTCTCGAGGGCAGCCATGCACCCTCTTCCGGCTGCAGTAACCGCCTGACGATAGGTGTCGTCGGTGACATCGCCAGCTGCAAAAACGCCGGGAATATCGGTTTTTGCTGAATCCGGTGCCGTCCACAAATATCCGTTTGGAGTCTGCTTGAGTTTATCAACAAAAAGTTCGACCGAAGGAGCGTGGCCGATCGCTATGAATATGCCATCGATCGCCATCTCGGTGACTTCACCGGATTTTGTGCTGCGAATTTTGGCCCCGGTAACAGATTTCACCAGCCCTTCAGTTCCAAGAACTTCGACAAGTTCTGAATCCCACAAAATTTCCACATTGTCCTTGGCAAACAACCGCTGTTGCAAAATACGCTCCGAACGCAGCTCATCGCGCCGGTGAACCAGATAGACCTTTGAAGCCAGATTGGAGAGATAGAGTGCCTCTTCAACAGCAGTATTACCGCCGCCAACAACAATGACCTCTTTGCCCTTGTAAAAAAAGCCGTCACAGGTGGCACAGGCGGAAACACCAAAACCCTGATATTTGGTCTCGGATTCAAGACCCAGCCATTTGGCCTGGGCGCCGGTTGCAATGATCAACGCATCACAGGTGTAGACATCACCGGAATCGGCCTTCAAACGGAAAGGGCGAACAGCCAGGTCGACATCGGTAATATGGTCATCAATCACTTTCGTTCCGACATTTTTAGCCTGAGCTTCCATCTGTTCCATCATCCATGGCCCCTGCACCGGATCGGCATAACCGGGGTAGTTTTCCACATCTGTGGTGATGGTCAACTGGCCGCCTTTTTCCATGCCGGCAATCAAAAGCGGCTCAAGCAGGGCCCGGGCGGTATAAATTCCGGCAGTATAACCGGCCGGGCCGGAGCCAATGATCAGGACTTTTGCATGGGTTTCGGCCATAGGGCACTCCAGTATAAAACGGTAAACTTGATTTTGTGTACTTATGAATATTGGCGTTGGAATTTCAAGCGCCATTGCCGGTTCTGCAGGCAAAAATTTATATGGCGGAAAATATCGCCATCAGGCGCTTTTGGAAAACATCCAGTCAGGCACCTGGTCAAAGGGCGAAGCAAATTTAGCCAGCCACAGACTGTGGGCAATGCGTTCAGCGGCAACGATTGCCGGTTGTGCGGCCTCTTGCCCCAATACAGCTTCGGCAGTTTTACGAAAGAGCTGCAGCCAAAGGCGAAAATCATCAGATTCAATATTGCTGATCGCCATGTGAACGGGCACCGGTTTTCCCTTGTATTTTCCGCTTTTCAACAGAACCGATGACCAGAAATCTTTCATTCTCGCCAGGTGCATCGGCCACCTGCCTTCGATGCGCTGTTCGAACAGCGGTCCAAGCCGCTCGTCCTTGCGGGCTTCGTCGTAAAAACGTTCAACCAACTCAGAAATCAGATCTTCGGTGATCGATGGGTGCACTGGATCGCGCGGGCCTGCGGGGCGGGCATTCAACTCGACAACATTGGTGGTGCGATTGGTCATTTATTCAAACAGGGCCAAGGCAATCAGCAATACCACCGTACCCCAGAAAACAGAATTGATGAAGGACCGCAAAATGCCGCTGTCCTCTTCCACTGTGACACCGAGCATGGACAAAACCATTGTGCCCGGCAAAAACAGCAGGTTGGTCATGGTTGAAAGAATGCTCATGGGACTTGCTCCAGGTTGGTATCGCTTGGCAAAGCCAGCGCGTAATTGATATCTGAACTGCCAATATAAGCAATCACATTCAAAAAACAATATGTGTTATCGGTTTGCCTGTGATTCTGGAAAATTGATTTAATAACGAAAATAATATATATGGTTATTTGCATGTGTTGAAAGCGTGTAAATTCAAACGAGTATTGGGGAATGTATAATGAAATTATCCACAGCAATGAGAATAATTGCGCTGGTTGGTGCCACCACTATCGCTGTCAATTCAGCGTCTGCTTTCGGGCTCTATGTCCGCAAAGGCAAGGACCAGGTTAAAGTTTTCAAAAAGGGCGGAAAACTTTACTGCAAACGTCAAAGCGACGGTTTTGAAATGTGCAATGGCATGACCAAACAGGGTAATGCCTGGAAGGGTAAAAGGATGAAACATCCGGATATGCCGGGATTCATGACCTTCAATGGAACGGTGGTGATTAAAAAATCATCTTTGAGCATCAAGGGTTGCGCCGTTGGTAATTCGATGTGCCGCGGTGAAGTTTGGAAAAAGAAATAATTTGATTTTACAAGTTTTCTGAAATCAAAAAAGCTGGCCAATCATCACGATTGACCAGCTTTTTTTGGGGTTGGTTTTGGTCGCGTTTTGTTTGATTGTTCAAATCTTGCGCATCGCTGCGCCCGACGCCTGCCAATGTTCATATTGAGCCAATAGGCGAAACACAAAGCGCCCACGCGGAGGCTGGTGCACAGCACCATGGTCGTGAGTGAGAAAAACTGCGCTCACTTTGTTTGGTCGTTCGCTTGCGAGGGGCTTTGCCCCACGTGCGCTCACTTGATACCTATTTCAAGCTGGCGCAGAAGCGTTGAATGCGTGAACAGGCTTCCCTGAGTGCTTCGCTCGAGGTTGCGTAGGAGATACGAAAGTTCGGTCCCAGACCAAAGGCTGATCCCGGGACAACTGCCACACCTTCGTTTTCCAGTAGTGCTTCAATGAAGTCGGCATCGTTTTCAATTACCTTGCCTTCGGGTGTGGATTTGCCAATCAGCTTTGCACAGGAAGGATAGACATAAAATGCACCTTCCGGTTTGGGGCAATCGATACCGCTTGCCTGATTGAGCATCGAGACTACAAGATCGCGGCGGTCTTCAAATGCCTTGCGGCGTTCAGCTATGAAATCCTGCGTACCGTTCAACGCTTCAACTGAAGCCCATTGGGCAATTGAACAGGCGCCGGATGTTTGCTGGCCCTGTATCATGTCCATTGCCTTGACCAGTTCAAGCGGCCCGGCTGCATAACCGATGCGCCATCCGGTCATGGCATAGGCCTTGGATACGCCGTTCATGGTCAAGGTGCGGTCATAAAGGCCGGGTTCAACCTGGGCCGGGGTGGTGAATTCAAAATCGCCATAGACCAGGTGTTCATACATATCATCGGTCAGTACCCATACATGCGGGTGGCGCATCAGCACATCAGTCAAGGCTTTCAGTTCTTCGCGTGAATATGCTGCACCGGAAGGATTGGAAGGTGAGTTGAACATGAACCATTTTGTTTTGGGCGTAATTGCCGCCTCGAGTGCAGCCGGCTGCAGTTTGAAATCATCTTCAATCGTTGCTTCAACAAAAACCGGGGTACCGCCGCAGATTGAAACCATTTCCGGGTAACTCACCCAATAGGGCGTGGGAATGATTACCTCGTCACCGGCATTCATGGTTGCCATGAAGGCGTTGAACAGGATTTGCTTGCCGCCGGTTCCGACAATCACCTGGGACGGGTCGTATTCGAGCTGGTTCTCACGTTTGAATTTGGCCGCAATCGCCTGACGCAATTCGGGAATGCCGGAAATCGGGGTGTATTTGGTTTCGCCCCGGTTTATTGCATCAATTGCCGCCTGTTTGATGTTGTCCGGGGTATCGAAATCCGGCTCTCCGGCACCAAGGCCAATAACATCGACGCCTGCTGCTTTAAGCTCGCGGGCTTTTTGCGCAACCGCAATCGTGGCTGAAGGCTGAACGCGTGATAGGATATCGGCGAGGAATGCCATTTTAATTCTCCGGTGTTAGATAAATCAGGCTACAGGCTATTGTTTTCACAATGCCCGGGCGCGGCGAAACTATGATGTGGGCGCACAATAAGCAAGGTTTGTTCAAGGTTGCTCAACGATTATCATGGGTTCATTTGAAGCACTTTATTTGACATTCAACCTGTTGATGTCTGGATCAAAGGTTTTCATGGGACGCAACAGGCGAACTTGTTATAATCGGGCAAAAATTGAGGGAACACCATGTTGACACTTTATTCGATGCCAAGCTCCGGTAACAGCTACAAACCACGGCTTTTGCTGGCTCATCTGGGAATGGCTTTCAATCATGTTGCGATGGATGCCAATGACGGCAGCACCCGAACGGACGCCTACCGGGCAAAAAATCCGAATGGCAAACTGCCATTGCTTGAACTGGATGACGGCAGGTTTTTGGCGGAATCAAACGCCATACTTCTGTATTTGGCTGAAGGCACACCATATTTGCCCGCAGATCGATATCTGCGTGCGCTTTGTTATCAATGGATGTTTTTTGAGCAATATAGCCACGAACCGGCAATAGCCGTTCGATTGTCAAATATTCTGCACGCTGCCAACCGGCCTGATGTGCGCGATGAAGATATGCAGGACCTGCTGGAGCGTGGCAATAAAGCTTTGGCAGTCATGGAAGTGCAATTGCAGAACACGCCGTTTCTGGCAGGAGAAAATCTTTCTGTCGCCGATATTTCGCTTTACGGATACAGCCATTCAGCGGAACGGGCAGGGTTTGATCTGGATGATTTTCCGGCGGTTAAATCGTGGCTGAAGCGGGTGTCAGCTGAGCCTGGCCATGTGCCGATCGACTGGCTGCCGGAATAATCGCCAATCCGGTTTTGCAATCCGGCGGATATTGGGTATTGTGCAATAGGGCATAGACGGGGCGGAACGAGAATAGTCTGCTGTTCTCACAGCTTACCGGGAGCCGCGCCGTGCACATTATTCGCCTTTTGACATTTAATCTGAAAGTCCTGGTTTTTACCGGTCTGGTTGTCTGCTTTTCCTCCAGTGCTTATGCGGCTAAAATCGAGAGCCAAATTTTATTGAGTATTGGTATTGCCAATCCGTTAGATCTGACGGATGTCAGTTCAAACCGGAATTCTGGCGATAAATCGACTGGTATACTGATTGCACAGGCTAAAAAGCCAGTTCGGAAAAAATTTCAAATCATTGATGGCTCCAGTAAATCCGGCGCCGCTGAAAGCGACGTGGATTCGGTGCCGCGCAGTATTCCCCCGCTGCCGGAAACCGGTGGAAAATCCGATGCAGCGCGGACCTGGGATATTGTATCATCAACCACAGATATTGCGGTACTGGATCGGTTTATTGCCCGATATCCCGGAACAATTCAGGCCGCACTTGCGGCGCAAAAGCGAGGAGAACTGGCCCGCGCAATGCCAACCAAATTACCAGATCCGGTGCAGCAGATTGAAACTGTGGCGCCCTCTACCCGGGATCTGGCACTGGATATTCAGGTTGAATTGTTGCGGCTTGGCTGCCAGCCGGGCGGGTTGAACGGCAAATGGCGGAAATCCAGTATTGAGGCAGCTGAGAGGTTCAACAAATTTGCCAATACCGAATCTGATACAGACTTTCCAAATCTGGATTTGCTTGAAAATGTGCGGGCGCGTCAGGCTAAGGTTTGCCCTGATCGAAGGGATGCGGGAAAGGAGAAACCCAAGCAACCAAAGCTTGGCAAGATCTGTAAAGCTGGTCAAAAACTTTCGTCAAAGGGGCGCTGTTATACGCCAAAGGCCAAAAAATCAGCAAAAAAGTGCCGGTTGGGGCAAAGGCTTTCATCAAAAGGGAGATGTTACACGCCGCGCCAAAAAATTACCAAATCCTGCAGGCCGGGAGAACGGCTGTCGTCTAAAGGCAGATGTTATGTACCAAAACAGCGCTCGACCAATTATTCGCGCAAACCCGAACCACCGGCGAAACAGGTGCGCCAATGCCGCTGGTGCGAGACCGTATATGGAGGTTCGGAATATATCTGTGGTCGGGCTAAAATTGCACGCGAATGTAATTAATTCATTCATTCGGTTCACTTGGGTTGTGCGATACAAGATTGAACTAACGCACAGCCAAAATCCTGTTTGAGCGGTCAAGGCTGCCGATGGCCGCTGGTGAAAACTCGCGTAACAGTTTCAGTTTCATGGCGCGGGCGAAATCCTCGAAGTTTCTTGCAGTCAGGACAAAA
Source organism: Rhizobiaceae bacterium (assembly GCA_027000565.1). Taxonomy (GTDB): domain Bacteria; phylum Pseudomonadota; class Alphaproteobacteria; order Rhizobiales; family Rhizobiaceae; genus SZUA-100. Next base: position 13,925 of record JALTNS010000275.1, read on the forward strand.
CTTGCCGGTCCGACCAAAACATTTTTACGGTAATAATAGGTGAGATTGGCAATATCAGTCTCAATCGCCAGCCCGTTTACAGTGACCGAATTTATTGCTGCGAGAACGCGCGCAGCGGGCAGGGTAATTGCTCCCTTGTTCCACGGACGGGTCTCCGGCCCATCGCCCGAAACATCAACCACCTTGCGCAGCCCTTCGATATTGTTGCGGGCCAGCATATTGATGGCGAATGTCAGGCCGGAACCAAGACCGGTTCCGCCGCCGCCAATTGCGGTCAACGCGCCGTGCCGGTCGTTAAAACTTTCGACCCGGGCAGCAAATTTTTCTGCGTCCAATGCCGATGAAACCAGAAACCACTTTGTCGGATATTTGGGATATCCGGCATCCGACCAGATTAACAGGGCAACTGCGATGGTCTGATAGGTTCCAAGCGAAATTGCCCCGAGAATTTCCGGGTCACGGAAAGCCATGGCGATGCCGTTTAACTGTAATTGCAATTCGTCCCTGTTAACGCTGCCGGATGCATCCACCGCCAATACAATTTCCACATCGACCGGGGGAGGGTGTTCGTTGGCGCGGGTTGTGGTGATCTGCAACAGAACAAACAGGAAGATCGTGATTGATATGAAAGCTGCGGGTCGTCCAAATACAAAAGGCCGGGAATTGCGCCCGGCCTTTGATGAAGGGTTGGCGGCGATCATGCCGAAATCAACCCTCATTCCCGGCTTGCTTTGAACAGGGTGATTTGTCTGGCCAATTCGGCATATTCAGCACAATCCCTGCCACAACGGTTTTCGATTTCAACCAGCTGGTTATTGGCCCCGGCGAGATCACCTTTCTGTAAAAATGCTTCACCCATATATTCGCGAACAAGTGTGTAGTCAGGATCAATGCGCAGGGCCTCATTGTAATAGCCGAGGCCGACATCGATGCGACCGGCCTTGCGGTGGGCATAACCAAGGTAGTTGAGGACACGCGGATTGCCCTTGTCACTGGCAAATGACAGAACCACAATAGCATCTTCATAACGTTTGTTGATCGCCAGATCGCGGCCGGTCTGGAAGATGTCTTCATCATCGACCATGCTGCTCTTTTTAATGCGGACACATTTTTTGCGTTTTTTGCTCCAGGCTTTGCCCTTTTTACATTTCGGATTGACGACTGTTGTCGTGGTGCTGTCACCAATGCCCATTGCCTGAAGCGATGAATAGGTCGTTATCGCAAATATTGCCGCGAACACAGCTCTCGAAATTCCCGGTAAATTGATGAACATTTGGGCCTCCTGCCGGTCGTTTTTTACCGCTAGACTGGAACGCTCCCGCAATTACGGGACAATTCGTCATTAATTGAACTATAATGCAAAACACCTTCAAATGATATGCGGGTGATTTCACACCTGAATGACACTCTTGTGTATGCCGCTGGTTGAATTGGGAAATAGGGTGATTGCTAACTTATTTATCTGAAAAAGACCGAAAATTGGCGGTTTGTGTGAGAATTATCACATGTCTTTTACGTAAACGTAAAAAAATTATCCACAGCCCTTTTCTTTTCAATATTCCTGTTTATATAGCGCTTGTGCACGGGCAAAGTTGATCCGGACATGCGTTGTTAGCCGCGTCTTTCCCTGAAAACAAGCTGACATGAAGCCCAATGCCGAAGGGTTCCCTTCGGCAT
>JALTNS010000276.1 GCA_027000565.1 Rhizobiaceae bacterium
TTTCAAGACTGCATTTTTCAAATCAACTGTGGCCGATAACAACTCGTTTGAACAATGGCAGGCGGAGGGTGGCAAACGCGCCGAAGAAGTTGCCAATGCCACAGCACGCAAATGGCTTGAGAACTATGAACAGCCACCGCTTGATCCCGCAATCGATGAGGCCCTTCAGGCCTATATTGCACATAAAAAGGATTCCATGCCGGATGCCTTTACCTGAAAAGGTGAGGGGGCACCGGAAGGCGACGGGCGGGCAAAAACCGCAGAGATTATCCATAACGCAGTGTGGCGTTCTTCAATTCGTGGCGGCAAATGACCCTGTCGCGGCAAAATATCGAACAGCAGTTGCACGAGATGCTTGCTCCTCTCGGGCTTGCACAATTCGGCTGGTTCGAGTTGGTCAGTGGTCCACCCGAACTGGACGGCCAACCGGCCATGTTGATTGGCAATCGCGGACCTGCCATGTGGAAAGTTTTTTCCGCATCGAAGTTTGCAAACGATGGTAAACCCGACCCGTTGGATCGCTGGACCAGGTCGGTCGTTCAACCGGTTGCAGATCAACTGAATGCACGGGCTCTTTATCCATTTTTATCAAAGCCGGATCGAGATCATTGGCCGTTTCAAAGGTGGGCGCATGCGGGAATGGGTCTGAAGCAATCGCCACCGGGACTGTTGATCGATCCCGAGTATGGCTTGTGGCACGCATTTCGTGCGGCGCTGGTTTTCGAAATAATCACCAATCTTCCAAAACAAAAGCCAACTATTCACCCTTGCGATGAATGTGCCAACAAACCTTGTCTGACAACCTGCCCAGTGAACGCAATTTCAGCCAAAACATTCGACGTCACGAGATGCATTGCTCATGTCAATTCAAAGAGGGGAAATCCATGTCGTGAAAAAGGCTGCATAGCCCGAAATGCCTGCCCGGTTGGACGCATACATGCCTATGGGGATGATCAACAGACATTTCACATGCGGGCATACAGCAACAGTTAAAAGATCAGTCCTTCACCGTTTCAGCAACCAGATGGTCGACTACCGCGTTAAAAGCTTCTTGCTGTGTACTGCCTTTGCCTTTTGTGGCGTTGTAAACCGCCCGCTGCCGGTCGGCACTGGTTCCGCGTGCAACGATAGTTCTCAGATGATTGATTTCGGCAGTGGTGCCAAGCCGGTTCGCATCCTCGGCGACCAGTGTGATGAGTTCCTCAACCAGTTCAGCCATGGGAACCTTTTGGCCCTTGCCGAGATCAATCAACTCGCCTTTGGCACCATAACGCATAGCCTGCCAGCGATTTTCGTGGATGAGCAAGCGCGGATATATCCGCCAGCGCTTGTTTTCCATCCGCAACCGCACCAGCATCGACAGCAGCGCCTGATAGGCTGCAGCAATGGCCGCGCAGTCGGCAATATCGGTACAAACATCGGCAATGCGCATTTCCAGCGTCGGATAGCGGTCGGAGGGGCGAACATCCCACCAGATTTTTGTGGCATCTTCAACACAGCCCGCTTCGACCAGTTGCGCTACAACCCGGTGATATTCGGCGGCCGAGTTAACGGCGTCGGGGATGCCGGTGCGGGGCAGGGCATCAAACACACATAACCTGTAGCTTTGCAGCCCGGTGTCCTCGGCTTCCCAAAAAGGCGACGACGTGCTGAGAGCCAGAATATGAGGCAGGAAATAGCAAACCTGATTCATCAGATCGATCCGCAAATCCTCGTCTTCTATACCGGCATGGACATGACAGCCGCAAATCTGCAACCGGCGTACCGGGGTACCAAGATTTGTCGCAAGATCCTCATAACGTTTCCGGTTGGTAGGAATTTGTTGGCGATAATGGGCAAATGGATGGGTTGAAGCAGCAATCGGTGCGAGATCGAACTGTCGCGCAATATTTGCGATCTGCGCACGCATGTCTTTCAATTCACATATGGCCCCGGTGATTGTTCCATGCGGGCGGGTACCAACTTCAATTTGTGAGCGCATAAACTCCGGTGAAACCTGGTCATCCAGCTTTTCCGTACATTTCTCCATAAACTCGGCCGGTGGATTATCTGCAAGATTACGAGTCTCCAGATCGACCAGAAAATATTCTTCTTCTAATCCAACGGTTAATATCGGCATTTTCATGTTGCACCTGAAGAAATTTGGAATTCTTGAAAATTCGATATCACATTCGCATGGTACTCAAAAGGGCTGGTTGGTTCGCCTGTAATATCGGGGCGGCCTATTAAGCGCAACGGTTGAAAGGTTAAAGTCAATTCAAAGCACTTCCATAATTCTCGAACGATAAGCAAATATTCCAGGTGTTCCACCAGTATGGAGAAACACCATTGCGCCGCTACCCTTGTGGGATTTTGCAGCCTTGATGAATCCTGCCATGGATTTGCCGGTATAAGTCGGGTCCAGCATCAGCGCCTCGCTACGTGCTGCCTGTAATATTGCATCCATGACTTCATCACTCGCCATGCCATATCCGGGAGCCAAAAAACTGTCATCAAGCACAATATCCTGTTCTTCAACGACCGTTTTGATTTCCAGCAACTTTTCAATATCCCTGCATCTGTCTAGAAGTCTCGGGTGCTGCAATTTGGCGTCTCTGCGCACACAGATTCCACGGACCTTGATATTTGAACCAAGGGCACGCAATCCGCATAACAGCCCCGCATGGGTTGCCCCGCTGCCCGAGGCAACAACGATCTCGTCAACCCTGATATTATCCTGTTCAAATTGGGTCAGCATTTCTTTTGCCGCGACCACATACCCCAGCGCTCCCAGCGGCGGATGGCCGGGGGCGAGGGGTATGATATAAGGGGTTTTTCCGTTTGCTTTCAATTCATCAGCGATAATGCCCAGCTGACGGTCGGCACCTTTCTCATCCTCGCCCTCGGGATAGGTATGAATGATTGCGCCAAGCATCCGATCGATCAACACATTGCCGGATGTTTCATAATCATTATTGGTGTTTGCAACCCGGTGTTCGAGTTGCATGTGACACGCCATGCCAAGTCTGACGGCAAATGCAGCGGTCAGGCGCGTGAAATTTGATTGAACAGCACCGGTAATCAGTATCGTATCTGTGTTATCAGCCTGTGCTTCGCCAAAGTAGAATTCCAACTGCCGCACTTTATTGCCACCAAAGGCAAGGCCGCAATAGTCGTCCCGTTTGACATACAAATTGCCCGCACCAATGTGTTGCGCGAGATTTGGCATCGCTTCCAGCGGTGTGATGCTATTGAGCAGCCGGACGCGGTTGATTTCGTGCAGGCGGCCCAGTGAATTGGTAATTGATATATTCATTCAACCAGTTGAAGCCGGAATCGATGGAATTACAAGCACCACATCTTGCAAAATGTAACTTGCCGACAGTAATTGTAAATCTGGCGCCTCATTTTTAGACAAGGATAAAACTAACCATGAATGATTCACGCGAGCGGGAAGGCGAAATTTCGCTTCCGGAAGATCCGGCCGAATTTGCCGATGATGGCAAGGTGGTGTTTATCGGCAAGATTCAAAGCAAGTGGAAAACCCGCGTTGATTGTCCAAAAAATCTGGTTCAGGCGCGGGAGCGGGGAGGAGCAGCCCGCATCGTGCTCGATGAGTTCTGGCGCCAGGGGCTGCGCGGACTGGACAAGTTCCAACACTTGATTGTTTTGTACTGGATGGATCAGGCGCGGCGTGATTTGATACTGCAGAAACCGCGTCACAAAACCGAGCCAACCGGTGTTTTTGCGCTGCGCTCACCGGCGCGGCCCAATCCGATTGCGCTGGCAATCGTCAAGATACTCGCCATTGATGAGGAGACCGGCACGATAGAGATTGATGCGATTGATTGCTTGGATGGTACGCCGGTTGTCGACATTAAGCCGCATTTTGCCTCGATTGATGCGGTTGAAGCTGAGCCGGTCTGAATTATATGTCAGGCGCGGCGTCTGCCCTTGCGTTCCCGGCGCGGCGTTTGCCCGGCAGCGGCAGCCGCCTGATTAACCATCGGTCCGGTCATGCTTTCAATTTTCTCTATGTCCGGACGTTCAGAATGCTGTGCCGGATTGTTGAGATAATCATCAAGTGCCACACGCATGGCAGCAAGATGGTCTGCAGATGTGCCACAGCAACCGCCAATAATCTTGGCACCGCTATCTGCGGCAAGGCGAACAAAATCAGACATTAGTTCGGGGGTGCCGGAATAAACCACCTTGTCGCCGGAAACCCGCGGTACACCACAATTGGCTTTGGCAACCACAGCACAGCACGGGTTTGCGCCGGTGATATCAAGCACGGATGACAACAGATCAGAAGCGCCAACACCGCAATTGGCACCAACTGCAATGGGGTGCGGGGTCATGGCCTCTGCAATAGCGCCCATTTCAGCAGGCGATACGCCCATCATGGTTTTGCCGGCTGTATCAAAACTGGCTGTAAACACGTAGTCCAGTCCGACCTGTCGCGCGGCTTCGGTGGCCGCCTCAATTTCTTCGCGAGCCGACATGGTTTCAATCCACGCAGTTTCAACGCCGCCCGCTTTCAAGCCCTCCATTTGCTCGGCAAATGATGCAATAGCACTTTCCATTGTCAATTCGCCCAGCGGTTCAAACAACTCGCCAGTCGGGCCAACCGAACCAACGACAATAACTTTGTGATCAGCACTTTTGGCGACTTTGGCAGCAAGTTCAGCAGCGGCCTTGTTCAACTCATGAACCCGGCCTTCAGCTTTGTGCAGCTTCAACCGGTTTCTCGTGCAGCCAAAGGTGTTTGTGAGAATGATATCAGCACCTGCATCAACAAACATCTGATGCAGTTTTTCGACCTTCTCCGGAGCCTCGACATTCCACAGTTCGGGGGCGTCGCCGGACATCAGGCCCATATTGAAAAAATTGGTTCCGGTTGCGCCGTCGGCAAGCAGGATTCCTTTTTCAGCCAACAAAGCAGAAAGTGAATTTGTCATGATCTATAATTTCCAGATTAAGGGTAGATAACGATATAAACAATTCTTTATATTAGGTCAATTCAGTTGGAATGATTGGAGTCAGAATTATTGATCCGAACGAGAATGGCAGGATATTTCGGTTTGAAAATGATGAATGTTCTTTGTGTGCATTTTCCAGTTGGCAAACTTGGGATATCGCCGTAGTTTGGTCGTAATCCATGGTGTTTATGGTCACGAAATCTTTGTTAATGAGGAAATGAAATGAAACTCAACTTAATCACCGTTGCTACAGCCACAGCTATGCTCGCAATTTCCGCAGGCACCCCTGCTCAAGCTCAAAATGTAGAACTTGGCCTTTTGACCTGCGACATTGAAGGCGGTGTCGGCCTGTTACTTGGGTCGAAAAAGGATCTGACCTGCGTTTTTGAGTACGCCAACAAACGAAACCCTGACGATCTATATACCGGGTCGGTCAAGAAACTAGGCCTTGATATAGGGGTGACCGGTCGCTCCGTGGTCAAGTGGCTCGTGCTGGGTGCCAATGTGGACGCTGCAGCGCCGGGCAGTCTTTCCGGTGACTATGCCGGCGTTTCTGCTACCGCATCCGTCGGTCTGGGTGTCGGTGCAAATGCGCTGATTGGTGGTTCTGACGATGGCATTATCTTGCAACCATTCAGCGTTGAAGGCAGCGAAGGTGTTAACCTGGCTGTGGGGTTCTCAAAATTCGAATTGAAAGCCGTTCGCTAGTGTGGTGGATTTGAAGTTCCTTTCATTAGTGCAACAACTTCGCAAGGGAACTTCAAATCCGTAAACCACACTAGATTCAAATAGTTGACTAGTGTCCTTTCAAATCTGAAGTTCGAAACGACGAACCGGTTAATGATACGAACTTCAGATTCGGGACACTAGTTCTCAACCACATTCAGTTATTTCAGATCGGCTTCCCGGGCATATGCAAGTAGATTGCAACCAGGCAAAATCGGGAAAGCCGGTCTTATTATTTTCCCATCAGCCTGTCGTCGAGCGGGTAAGATGAAAGCTGTTCATAACCCTCATTAGTGATCAATATCTGATCTTCCAGTTTCACGCCCTCATGGCCACCGTGGCGACCAACATAACTCTCGACACAAACCACCATACCGGGCTCTAGTAACCCTTCATAACCGACATTGTCCCAGTCCGATGGATAACGGATTGCCGGATATTCGTCGCACAGGCCTACCCCATGAAATAAGACGGAATAACGGTTAGCGAGATATTCGTCCGGCAGGTTTTTTCCGCGAAATGAAAGGTCACGAAAACTGCCCCCCGGCGCCAGCATTTCCCGGTTGTGGTCGATTTGTTCCATAGCCAACTGGTACAGGCTACGTTGTTCATTGGTGGGCAAACCATTTCCGGCAAGCCAGGTACGCGAAATATCGCAACAAAACCCGTATGCGCCAATCAGATCGGTGTCAAAGGCCACCAGGTCACCGTCCTCTATAACGCGGGCCGATGATTCCTGAAACCACGGATTTGTCCGGGGGCCGGATGAAAGCAACCGGGTTTCAATCCACTCACCACCGCGCCGGATGTTCTCTGCGTGCAAGATTGACCATAAATCGTTTTCTGACATTCCGGGTTGAAGTCGGTTCTCCATCTCATGCATGGCAGCTTCACAGGCAATTATTGCCCGGCGCATGCAGATGATTTCATCATGTGATTTTACCTTGCGCGCTTCTTCCATGACACCTTCGCCATAGATGACATCAATGCCGAGCGATTGCAGGTGCGGAATGCCGTGAGAATCGATTTGATCAAAGGCAAGCCGATTATTGCCACCTCCATGCTGTTTCAACATATCCGAGGTAACAGCGGCCCATTTTTTTGCCAGCTCGTCCGTTCGATCGCCGGCCTCAAAATAAAACCAGCCAATGCCAGGGTGAACCTCGTCAACGACTTCCGAATGATTGGAAAGGTGCTCGCAATTGTGAAAATCAAACAGGATTACCGGGCCGTCTGTTGCAACAAAACAGGCGCGCACCGGGTTATGCATGGTCCATATCTGCATATTTGTGGTATCGGTGGCGTAACGAACATTAAGTGGATCATAAAGATAAATGCCGGCCAGATCGTGTTGGCGCAACTGCTCACGAATGCGCTCAATCCGATAATTTCGCATATTTTTCAGGTTCGGCTCGGGTATTTCGGCCTTTTTCCACTCGCCTTCAGCCAATGCTCCATACCCGATAACATGTTGATTGAAATTTGATGCCTTGGCTCGTGACCATTTCTCCAATGCAGCAGCATCTGCATCGTTGCCAGGGTGTTCGGGAATTTCGAATGGGGCAATTTTCCGGCGATGCCGCCCAAATAGCCGTTTTGGGTTTAGCGGACCATCATTGCTCATTTTGTGCTCCAACGATCGAATTAGTCAATTGGTGAAGCCTAGACACAATTAGATTTGATTGGCAATTCGCTCAATCGATTAATTAAGCTTGTCTGAAAACGTCATTTGGCCCATTTTGCCAGATGTTTGCGCATGAATGCGGCACTGCGTTGCACAGAATCCTTGGTGGCCAAATCATCGGCAAAGGTCCGCACATTTGGTGTGCGAAAATCAAAACCGCGCCCAACACCGGGATAGATGATCAGCCGCACATCCTTGCCTGCCTTCTTCATGAAACCAACAGCAGTTTCTACAGAACGGCGACGTTGATATTGCTCATATTCGCCAAAAAAGATCATCGTCGGCAATGTAAGACTGTCGACCTCTTTCGCATAGCGGTAAACCTGCATCGGTTCTTCGGCATTGGGGTTTTGCCAATGTGGGTAAAACGAGACATAGCAAGCAACGTCGTTTTCCTGTCGTTTATATTTTACCGCGACCTGCAGCGTGTAATAACCACCACGGGTGTGGGAATACAAACATACTTTGGACGTCGATATGTCCGGCTGCTTCAGCAGAAAATCAACGCCGGCATTAACATCACCCTCGGTTTCGACAAGGTGTTCAATCGGCCGCTCATCAATGAAGCGGGCAGAATAAACATCGGGAGCGAGTACAACAAACCCGCGCGCCGCCATGCGTTTGGCGAGGCGTTTGACGGGTTCATCCAGACCGCGCCGACCATGTTGAAACAAAACGGCTGGAAATTTGCCCTCTTCTTTAGGCCTGAAAATAACGGCAGGAACTTCGGTGTTGTCTTCCGGGTTTATGTAAGAAACTTCGCGCGAGATCACTTCGTAGTTTTTAGGCGGGGCAATAATTCCATCAATATACCAGGATGAATCCCACCACCATTTTTCGGATTGCGGTAAAGTATTAATCGGGGCTTCAAGCACACGGCCAACCGCCGTATCAGACGAAAAATTCGATTTTGGGGTAATATTCTGTGCGAACGTGGTGCTCGCGAAACCAAAACTCAAAATGTTGAAAACTAATAAAAATGTGGCCAGTTTAGTCATTCAAAACCCCGTTTCTTGCTAGTGCATGAGACAACGGCACCCAGAATGGCATTAACCAGCCACATTTTTCAATAGTAAATCTGCCGCTGTAAAAATTAGGCGGCGATTTTGATCAGAAACTTGTATGTATCACCTTCAGAGGAAGAAGATACGAGTTCATTGCCAGTTTGGCGACAAAAGGCTTCAAAGTCGGCAACCGAACCCGGGTCAGTTGACAGAATTTCAAGAGTTTCACCAGAGCCCATGGACTTGATGGTTTTCTTTGCCTTCAAAATTGGCAGTGGGCAGTTGAGACCTTTAGCGTCGAGAGTTTGATCAGCCATGATATTTCTCTTTCATTTGGTTGAGTTTTGGTCGTGGATAATGTTCGCAAATCAATCAGTGTCCATCTGGAGCACCGTCAGATATGCAAAATAATTTGGCCGTTAATTTGCCATTTGAATATTGTTCTGTTCGTTAGATGAACAGGTTGATGTCGGATTTGGTTGCTGTTTCCATGTAAGTTGCAGCGCCACCAAGCTCAATGCCTTCGATCATGTCTTTGGTGTCGTATTCGAACAGGTCCATGGTCATTTGACAGGCGATCATCCGGATATCAAGATCAACAGAGGCTTCGCGAAGGTCTTCGATCGAAGCAACCCCCTTCTTGTCCATCATGTTTTTCATCATTTTAGTGGCACCCGCATCAACGCCGGGAATCATATTAACAATATTTGGCATTCCCATATGCATGCCCATCATTGGCATTTTCATCGCAGCATTGCCAAATGCAGTCATTTGCAAATCGAGCTTTTTCAACAGAAGGGGCAGCCCATAGAATGTGAAAAACATCGTTACCTTTACATCCATTGCCGCTGCGGTGGTACCAAGGATAAACGGCGGGTAAGCCCAGTCGAGTGATCCCTTGGTTACGATAATGGACATGCTTTTCGCATTTTCCAGACTAGCCTCAGCCATAATATTGATCCTCCAAGAATCCGGTAAACTGTTTTGTGATATATTAGAATAAGTGAATACTATTTAAAAAGCAAGGTCAAGTGCAAGGCCGGGTTATGAACCGGATGGTAAAATGCTGAGCGAAACACACAATATCTCGTGATGATTATTATCGGTTTGCGGATTGGAGATTTGACCCCCAACATTCAAAAACCACAAAAAAACCCGCACATATATTTGTGCGGGTTATAAATGGGATCACGAATGATCGAAAAATTCAGCGATAAACACCACTTACTATCGGCGCGCGCCGCTTGAGATTTGCCCGCCGTGCGGTGGCACTGGCAACCTTCAGTGTTTTTCTTTTTACCCTGTATTTTTTGACCACGGGTCTGGACCGGCGGACTTTGCGAGGTTTTTTGGCCGAAATAACACCAAGGCTTGATTTACCCAATGAGGAATCATCGACAACCGGTGTGCGGCGGATTTGGTCAAGGTGGGTACTGCTGCCTTCAAAAACCTCAGGACTGAGACTGATGTTCCGTGCGAGACTGTTACCGTCACCAATATTGTTGTCATTTTTTTCTGAAGCCGCTTCATCTCCGGGCAAAATCAGCAATTTTGCGAAAACCGGCGATTTTAACCCAACCGTATCGTCACTGTTTTTGACTGCAATGTTTTCCGCCGACGAAGTGCTGATTGCCATTGTCGCGACAGCAAGCCCGATAACTGCTTTGCTGAAAAATGTCATTGGAATTCCAATCATAAAAAAATTGCTTAAGGTTAACATATATATTTTTGTGCATTTATGCAATACATCTAAACCATTATGATTAACAAATGATATTTCGGGTAGTAATGCTGCCGTGTCATCGTTAGTAACAAAATGGCCCAATTCACCTGTTTGAATGCCAATTAATATGCGAAATACGTCAACAATAAGAGCTTCAATCCAGAACGGCGATCGATTAATACGAGAGCAATTCCGCAGATGGTCAAGTTGATTCTAAAATTTACAAAACTTGCAGCCATGGTTTTCGCAGGCCTTTTGGCAATGCCAAATATCTCACGTGCCGAGTTTACGGTTTGCAATCAAACGCTTGATGTCGTCAATCTTTCAGTAGGCCAGGCGGTAGATGATAAAATACAAACTGAAGGTTGGTGGACCATAGGGGCCAATCGCTGTGTTGATGTCATCCGTGAAGAACTTAACAGTCGATATATCTATGTTTATGCTACCGATGTTTTTGGGCAATCAGTGCTGGAGGGTGATGCAGACATGTGTATTGGTCGAAAACGGTTTGTCATTCGGGATTCAGAATTGTGTTGGCAACGCGGTTTTCAAAAAGTACGTTTTCTCGAGGTTGACACGCAGGATACAGTTCGCTGGACTTTGTTTATTAAACAACGGCAATTTCAGTGATTCGGTTAATCAAGTAATTTGCAAAAGCGTAAATGCTCAATAAATTGATTTGAAAATCAATTGCTATGTTGCAAAAGATAAAGTTGCCATATTGATTGATGGTGAATACACTGGAAATCGAAGGTGGTTCATGGCGTGGATATGGCGTTTTGACTAGATGAGGAGAATAGCCCCCCGGGGAAAAATGGTTGATATTCAACGATACCGGTTTTGGCCGTTGCTGAGTGTTCTGGTTTTTGCCTGGAGCATGATTTCTGCCGACATTTCACAAGCCAGAACTGATAATTTGCAGGGACGGCGGGTTGCACTGGTCGTTGGAAATTCAAACTATGATGCTGTGTACAACCTCAAAAATGCAACCAATGACGCTGTTTCGATAGCTGCGGTGTTGAATCGTCTTGGTTTTGAAGTGATAGAACAGATTGATACCACAAGGGCAGAATTTAAAGAATCGTTGAAACAGTTTTCCGCAGCGGCCCAGGGTGCAGAAGCAGCGGTATTTTATTATTCCGGTCACGGTTTTCAGCTCGGTGGATCAAATTTCCTTGTGCCGGTCGATGCCAAACTCAATGACCGCAAAACCTTGCTGGATGAAACATTCCGGCTGAATGATGTCATCGAAGCGGTTCAGGACCGTAATCGCCAGACCCTTATTTTTCTCGATGCCTGTCGCAATAATCCTCTTCCGCCATCGGTGAGGGATGAATCGATGCTCGATGGTCTGGCGCAGCTGGACGCGGGCACCGGAACGTTTGTCGCATTTGCCACTCAGCCCGGCAATATCACCCGCGATGGTGCTGGAGACAACAGCCCGTTTGCTGCGGCTCTGATCAAACACATGGAGACCCCCGGTATCAGCATTTCAGACATGATGATTCGGGTTCGTAATTCGGTGGAAGTTGCAACACTGCAAACCCAGACGCCATGGGATCAGTCCTCTCTAAGAAACCAGTTTTATTTTTCTCCTGAAGAAGAAACAACAAGTGAACTTACAGAGGAGGACAAGGAACTCCTTTTATCGCTTAATCCGGCTCTACGGAAAAAATTTGAAGCGCGATTTGGGCTAAAAATTGAAGCCAGTGAGGAAAATGAAGACGGCGAAGTTGTCGCTAAAGTCACTGCGGTAAAACGCACATTGCTAATTCAATCAGGTCAACCCGAACAAACTGAGCAACCTGTTCAGGAAACTGCGCCGAAAGTTGTTGTTGAAGAAAAGAAAAAGCCTGCCTTAAAAGGCCGGTTTAAGATTGCCAGTGGCGGCCCGACCACAGAAACATCCGGCCCACCGGTTATCATTGCCAGGCTCGAGCCAAAAGCAAAAAAGGCGACGTCCCAAACCCGGTCTGTAACACCGACTACCCAGACCAGGAAAATTCGTAAGATCAAGTTGGGTTCTCCGCCAACTCCGAAAACAGAAAACCGGGTAAAAAATAAAGAGGTTGCCAGTCTTGCACCAAGTGAGGTGACGCCGAAAGTAACGCAACGGGTTAAAACACAGAAAACCAAAGTTGCCAAACCGCAAAAAATCGATTCTGCGAAAAAACCGCACAACGAAGCGGAAAAGAAGCCGGTGACCCGAACTGTCAAATCTGTTCAGGCGACACCTGAAAGAACAAGTCTCAAAGCTGCAAAAGTTGCACCTAAACGTCTGGTCGGTAAAGAGGTGAAACCCGCATCCACGCGTAAAAAAGTTGCAAAAGCCGAAGACCTTTCGCAAAGAACCGTCGCCCCTGTAGGGTTGAGCGACGAGCCTGAAGAAAAAACCCAACTGGCTTCTCTGCAGCCCAACAATGCTGGTGATAACGGTGTTCAAGCCCGGCAAAACAAGATCAAACCCGCAAAAGAAAAATCAATAACACCACCGTCTCATGCGCTTGAGGTGCAAACCGAGCTTAAGAGACTGGGTTGTTACAGAAGCAAGATTGACGGGTTGTGGGGTGCAAACTCAGCCCGTGCGCTTTTGCGGTACTATGGCAACAAACGGATCGAACCAAGTTCTCTTGACCCAACGAGCGAGATGCTCGCGATGCTTCGCAGCGAGGAAGTGGTGGTTTGCAAGCGTACCATCAAGGTTATCAAGAAAAAAAGAAAGAAGGCCAGAACAGCTAAAAGAACATCATCATCTTCCAAAAAGGCCAAAAGAACTGTTCGCAAGAAACAAAGTGTTTCCAAAAGAAGCAAAAAATCGGCTTCTTCACGTCGCAACAAACTCAAAAAAGGCTTGAGCGGCGGCGTATTCAGATAAGCCGGTTGCGGGTGAACAATTTCAAAAACTCTTCCTGTGATTGGCATCGGGGAGAGACCAGTTATTCGGTGTACACGAATTTTGGAACACCACACATAGTGTTTTCTTATGCACCAGATTGATGATTCTTTCAAAACCCTAAAAGGCAAAAACCGAAAACGGCGCAGCCGCATACTTGTTCGTCGGCTCATGTGGTTTGGTATTGGTGGGCTGGTATTGGCGCTGGTTTCCGCGATCATCCTCACATGGGATCAATGGTCATTCGTCACCGGCGACCCTTCCGCACCTGAAGATGAACAAGTTGCCCTGATTCCAGACGAGCCATTGCTGGAGTTTGTCCCGACCATTGTTGACCTTCCCGGTGACCCCCTGATTATCAGCATCGGAGCCGGTGGCGATGGTGTTCCGAAAGTTCGTTCGATCGAGCGCCCGCCAGCTCTTGCAGATCAACGTGTATCTGAAAAACTAAGTGTGCTTGCAGATACCATGTTGAGTTCCAGCGCGCGCTTTATGACCACCCTGCCTTCCCGCCAGCAGGACTTTGCATTTTTTCAGGCACAAACAGGTCGCCGACAGGATATTTCAACCAGTGATGATCAGCAGGAATCTGACGAGCCACCTGTCGATGAAGAAGACGGCGTCAATACCGATGGCGAAGGTGACGATAACAATGGCGGGTGGGGCGACACCCTGAGCAATGATGAAAAGTCCCGATCCAATTTCAAAAAGACAAAAATTGAAAACAATACCAGCGTTGCCGAAACCACCAGAGAGGTGGACCGGTACCGCAGTGCTGATGATATTTTTGTCCAGGTGAGAAGCACGCGTTCACTGGACAGCCTGTTGGTTGACCACAAGATCAGCGCAAATGATGCCAAACTTGCCGGCGAGACCATGAAAAACCTTCATGGTCTTGAGAACCTTGAAGCTGGTTACGTGGTGGCAATCAGGGCGCTTCGGCCAAGTGCCACTGCAACGTTTTTGCAACTGGCCCAGGTATCTGTGTACGGTCAGGATGAAAATGGCGACAACAAATATCTCGGCACACTGGCGCTGTCCGATGAGGGTAATTTTGTTGTCGGTGAGGATCCATGGGTTCCAGACGACCTGTTTGATTATTCGGAAGAGCGGGAAGATGCAGGCCCCAAGCGTCAATACCGGTTGCTGGATGCGATTTACAGTACAGCAGCCCGCAACAATCTATCGACCAGCATTATCGGCGAGACCATTCAACTGATGTCCAAGGCCCATGATCTCAATTCTTTTGTTGAGCCGGATGACAAACTCATAATCATTTTTTCCAAGCTTGCGCGCGATACCAAACGCAATACCGGAAGGGTGATGTATATCGGATTGCAGGGGGCCAACAAAAACCTCGAGTGTTTTGCTTACCGCCCCAAAAGAGCATCATCCTTTTCCTGTGAATCAGCCAATGACAGGGTTACCTCACTTAAAATACGCGATGGCATGGTCACACCAGTCAATGGTGTGCTGACAGAACGGTTTGGCCCGTCCAAGGATCCGGTCACCAAAAAAGTTCGCCTCCACAAAGGGGTGGACTGGCGCGCGCCCGTCGGTACGCCAATTTATGCGGCCTACAATGGTAAAATCAAATTTGCTGCAAATAGCGGTGCCTATGGCAATCTGGTCAAGATCAAACACAGCGGTGGTCGGGAAACCCGCTACGCTCACATGAGCCGTATCGCGTCGGGTGCAACGGTGGGTCGAAAGGTCAAAGCCGGCGATATCATCGGTTATGTTGGAACCACCGGTCAATCATCCGGCCCGCATCTGCATTTCGAACTCTATCGTGGCAAGCGAGCCGTCGACCCTCTCGCATCGCGAATTATTGCAGCTGCCGGAGGTGGCAAATCTGCTGATGTGCTGGTCGACCGGATAATCCGCATTGAAAGCGGAGGTCGGGCAGATGCCAAAAACCCGCTTTCTTCCGCTTCCGGGCTGGGGCAGTTCATTTCGTCCACCTGGTTGAAAATGATCAATCGTTATCGACCGGACCTGGCAAAATCCCTGTCGCGGCAGGAAATCTTAAACCTGCGGTTTGACCCAACCATTTCGCGGGAAATGCTGTATAAATTTACTTACGAAAATCAGGCATATTTACGCGCCCGTGGTCACACGATAACCCCGGGAAGGCTTTATCTGGCGCATTTTTTAGGCTCCGAAGGGGCAAATATAGTGTTGCGGGCGCCCCCGGATGCATCAGTATTATCAGTTATGGGGGCAGGGGTGGTCAGTGCCAATCCGTTCCTCACCGGTTGGGATATCGCTCAAATCCAGAACTGGGCCGAGCGAAAAATGCGCGGCCGCGGCAAGCGAGGAAAAGGCAGAAAAGCCGTTGCTTCAATAACGACGAGAAAGAAGGTCGTTCGCGCATCACCCGAGTTCAAACGCTACAAGGCAGCAGTGGAAAATCTGGTAAGATCTGTCAAGGCTGTGTTGTAAACGGCCGTTGGTGGTAGGTTGTTCCGATTCAAACGGGGGCTCAAAAAAAATCGATCCGGTTATTTTACGCAATTCACAACGTTCCACTTTCCCAATTAGAGCGCTTCATCATTTGATGGAATCACTCCGTATTAATTCGCTCACGCCATTCGTGCTGCG
>JALTNS010000277.1 GCA_027000565.1 Rhizobiaceae bacterium
CGATCTTGAGAGCGTTACCGCGCATAGCTGTGTTTTTGAACGTTTAGCCGTTTCTTGTGAGCCGACCCTGGGTAAAAAAGAACCTTTTCTCGGGGTCTTGCTGGAATATGACAAAGACAAAAAAGAACAGCCAGCCGTATCGGTAAAAGCAGCATCCAGTAAAGCTGGCAGCGCAAAGGGTATTTCGTTTATCGGGGCAGGAAGTTATGCCCAAAGTAATCTGTTGCCCAATCTTCCCGACAAAAACAAATATCCACGCCGCGGGGTTGCTACCAATACCGGTACAACGTCGCAGCGTGTGGCCGATAAATTTGAATTTTCATTCAGCACTGACGATACCGGGAAAATTCTTGCAGACGAAGATACCGGAACAATCTTCATTGCTACCCGCCACGACAGCCATGCGAAGTTTGTTTTACAGGCTTTGCGGGCAAAGAAGAACGTTTATGTTGAAAAGCCGCTTTGCCTGACCGGCGACGAACTGGTTGAAATTGAAGACACCTACAATGAAGCTGGTGGAAGTTGCCAGTTGATGGTCGGGTTCAATCGTCGTTTTGCCCCATTGGTGGTGGATATCAAAAAACAGTTGACCGATAGTCCAATGGCGGTGGTTTACCGGGTCAATGCCGGGGCCATTGCCGCTGACAGCTGGATACAGGATGGCGATATCGGTGGTGGCCGGATCATCGGCGAAGTTTGTCATTTCATCGATCTGATCACCTATTTAACCGGTAGCCTGCCGGTGCAGGTTTATGCATCTGCAACAAATGATCCAGGCGGTCTGGATGATGTGGTGTCAATCAATATTGAGTTTGCCAATGGGGCAATCGGAACCGTGCATTATCTCGCCAATGGTGCGCGCGATCTGCCGAAGGAAAACATTGAAGTCTTCCAGAACGGTTGCACATGGGTGATCGATGATTTTCGCCGTTCAACCTGGTATGCCAAGGGCGGCAAGCCGGAAGTTCACAAGGGCATGTCGCAAAACAAGGGGCAAAGCGAAATGATGAAAGCCTTTGTTTTGTCAATTGGCAAAGATGGCAAGCCGGCAATTACCTTTGACGAAATCAAGGCAGTAACGGCAGCGACACTTGCGGCAGTTACCTCCATACGCAATCGTGCGCCGGTGCGGCTGGTATAATCAGGCCGCTGCAATGGTTGTGACTGTACCGCTGGAACCGAGAAATTTTAACGCGCCGTCTTCCACATATAGGATACCGCCGCCTGTCGGGTTGACAGTTGGCACTGTTGCAGCATTGGCTATGGCAACAATACCAGACCCGCCACCTGTTTGCGGGGATGGCCCTAGTCCAAGATTGGCGTTGCTGTCGAGCACCATTGCCTTTGAATTGTTCTGGTGAAATGTAATGTCACCGGAACCACCGGCAAGTGATGCTTCGATGGATACTCCGCTGTTTCCAAGAAATGACAGGCTGTCTGAGGCACCATTTGTTCTGATATATTTGCTGCCTGCAGCAAATGTCAGTCCATCCAGAACAAATTTTGCGGTCAGTCCGGTGCCGATGTAAAATCCTATGGCGGTGCCTCCGGTATCAGTGTAAAACCGCATTTCCGTTCCCGACATATAGACCTGCGCATTACGATAACCCGAATGGGTCATTCTCAGTCCATAGCCCTCGGTGATTTGAACATTGCCGTTAATATGGAGTTTTTGGGCAGGGTTTGTCCCGATCCCAATATTACCATTCGCATTGACAACCATGCGTTCTACCCCGGCTGTTTCAAAGCGGATTTGGTCTTCATCGACGGTGTTTTCAACCTTGATTGTGGTGTCGCCATCGGTATCAACGAGGCTGTCGGAAGAACCGCTTCCGGCAGGCCCTTGCGGTCCGGTGTCACCCTTTGGCCCGGTGGGTCCAGGAATACCAATGATGGATTGATCAACGGTTTCAGTGACAATATCAGCATTGATCGTTGAATTTGAAATGTTGGCCTGAACAACATTGCTTTGGATTATTACCTGTGTTTCGGAATTTGACATGGTTTACCTTGTTCGGGGTTTGCGCCTGTTTCACTTCATTGTTCTACGGCAATTTCCGGCGGGGATAATTTAACGGTAAACTCAAATTGAGCCGACCGGAGGCCAGCCGCAGTTGAATTGGCAAATTGTTCATGGCAATAGTGGTATTTTATTGAATCAATGGTGAGTCTCGTGCTGAAAACTATTCCCGCAATATTGGCGATGCTTGTTTTTATTATCTCCGGTGGAGTTGCATCAGCGCGGGTGTCCGTCAAGGAGGTCAATAAATATTATAATGTGCGCGGCAAAACCGCATCTCAGGTGTTTGATCAGATAAAGCGCAAAGGGCCGCGTCATCGCGGCCTCAGACGCGCAGTTGCGACAACCAAGATCAATTTAAAGATGGGCAATGTAAAAATTGGCGTGCGCGGCAGGCGGTGTGTGGTCAATGGTTTGCAGGTGATGTTGTCGCTTGAATACAAATATCCAAGATGGAGAAATATCAAACAGGGCCGCAGGCAGGCGCGGAAAAACTGGAATGCCTATTACAAGCAGGTCGTGCGGCACGAAAAAACCCATGGTGAAATAGCAAAAAAAATGGCCAGTGACCTGGACAGGGCGATTAAGAAAGTCACCGATCGCAAATCACGCAATTGTTCGCGAATGGCGCGCAAGATCGAGCGCGTGTTTAACAAGTTGAACAAAGAGCACGATCGCAAACAATCGGCGTTTGATACCCGGGAACATCGCCGTTCATCGAATATTATGAAACTTCAACGCGTGTTCACGTTATCAAACTAGGTTCGGATTGGTTACAGACGAATTGAGCCGCTCATCGCAAGCCAAAACATTGTCGAAAAATTTCGAAAAGCACTTGCGCTTTCAAATCTGTAGGGTTACTTACGACACTAGATAAAGGCGCGTTGGGCTAATTTGTGGCTTGTCGCGCCTAAATGTCGTGCCTGAATTTCTTTAAAACCTGCCCTGTTTCGGGCATCTAAATCGAAGAATGTGAGCAATATGGCGAGCAAAACCAATCCGTTGACCTTTCTGCAACAAGTGCGGGCAGAGGTGTCCAAAGTTGTGTGGCCCAGCCGCAAGGAAACCATGATTACCACCGGTATGGTGCTGATTATGGTGTTTGTGGCTGCGCTGTTTTTTCTTGCGGTGGATCAGGTGTTGGGTTTTGGTGTCGGGCTTCTGCTCGGATCCGGCAATTAATTTTCTAGAACGGGCCATATATTCATGACGATGCGCTGGTACATTATTCACGCCTATTCGAATTTCGAAAAGAAGGTGGCTGAATCCATAGAGGAGCAGGTTCGTCAGAAGGGGCTGGAACATCTGGTCGAACAGATTCTTGTGCCGCTTGAAAAAGTTGTTGAGGTCCGGCGCGGTCGCAAGGTCGATGCCGAGCGCAAGTTTTTTCCGGGATATGTGTTGGCGCGTATGCACATGACGGATCAGGCCTACCATCTGATCAAGAATACACCAAAGGTTACGGGTTTTCTTGGTTCGGACAACAAGCCGATGCCGATTACTGACAAGGAAGCGGAGCGCATTCTCAATCAGGTTCAGGAAGGTGTTGACCGTCCCAAACCATCGATCATGTTCGAAATTGGTGAAAGTGTCCGGGTCTCTGACGGGCCGTTTGCTTCGTTTAACGGCATTGTTGAGGAGGTCGATGAGGAGCGCGCCCGCTTGAAGGTCGAGGTTTCAATCTTTGGTCGTGCAACCCCGGTTGATCTTGAATATGGGCAGGTGGAAAAAGTTTAGAACATGCAGGCAGGTGTTCAGGCGGACAAGTTCAAGTGCGCTGACTGATTTAAGTTTTCGCCCGATAATCTCGGGTGTTTTGCCGAATGGTGCTCCACTGGAGCAATATTCGGAATAAATTGTGGGAGGTAGCGGGGCTTTGCCGGCCCAATGCGTCGTACCACAAACTGCATCGTCAGCGGTCATGAAATTGACCGGTGGCAAAACACAATCCGCCAAGCCGGTAAAACTGGTAAGGCAAGCTGTAAGGCAGAAATGTAATGGCAAAAAAAATACAAGGATACCTGAAGCTTCAGGTGCCGGCGGGAAATGCTTCGCCATCTCCGCCAATCGGTCCGGCGCTCGGTCAGCGCGGTCTGAATATCATGGAATTTTGCAAGTCGTTTAACGCGGCTACCCAGGAAATGGAAAAGGGTGCGCCTGTGCCTGTTACCATTACCATTTTTCAGGATAAATCGTTTTCTTTCAAAATGAAGACGCCACCTGCGTCCTATCTTTTGAAAAAGGCTGCTAGTTTGAAAAAAGGCAGTTCGACACCTGGCCGCGATGGTGCTGGTTCGGTTACCCGTGCGCAGGTAAAAGAAATTGCCGAAGCGAAAATGAAAGATCTCAACGCCAACGA
>JALTNS010000278.1 GCA_027000565.1 Rhizobiaceae bacterium
GATTTGGCGAACTGGCGCTTGAGGCTGTTTCACCGCTCTCGATCTTTCGAATGATTTCATCCGGTGTGGGCAGGTCGGCTGCATGGGTGAGGCGCACAAGCACCATATCGGCGGCGGCCAGTGGACGGGACGAGGTCTGAACCTCGCCAATGCCCTTAAGCAGCATTTGCCACGCCCGCCCCAGCACCCGCGGTGATAAATCACGGGCAAAATCACGGCCGCGCAGGCGTTCCTGTTCCGACAGCGTTTTATCATCTGCCGCCTGCGGCACAAACCGCACCCGGGTGACATAATGAACAAAATCAGCAAGGTCGCTCAGAATCGTTGCCGGATCGGCCCCGACATCATATTGCGCCTTGATCTCGGCAAGGGCAGCGGCCACATCGCCCTTCATCACGTATTCAAACAGGTCAATCACCCGTGCCCGGTCGGCAAGGCCCAGCATGTTGCGCACATCTTCGGCCAAAACCCTGCCGTTAGAATGGGCGATTGCCTGATCGAACAAAGATTGCGCATCGCGCACCGAACCCTCAGCCGCACGGGCAATCATTGCCAGCGCATCGTCTTCGGCCTCAACCTCTTCAAGTTCGGCAATTTTAGTGAGATTGGCAACCAGTTCGGTTGCATCAATGCGGCGCAGATCAAAACGCTGACAGCGCGACAGCACGGTGATCGGAACTTTCCTGATTTCGGTGGTGGCAAAAATAAATTTCACATGCCCGGGCGGTTCTTCAAGGGTTTTGAGCAGCCCGTTAAAGGCGCTTTTTGACAGCATGTGCACTTCGTCGATTATATAAACCTTGTAGCGTGCCGAGGTTGGTCGATACTGGGTCGAGGCGATGAGATCGCGGATATCATCGATACCGGTGTGGGACGCGGCATCCATTTCCGTCACATCCACATGGCGACCGGCCATGATCTCGGCGCAATGCTCTCCCATTTCGGCAAGCTCGATATCGGGCGCGTCTTTTTTGTTGGATTTGTAGTTCAGCGCCCGGGCCAAAATGCGCGCGGTGGTGGTTTTGCCAACACCACGCACCCCGGTCAGCATATAGGCCTGGGCAATGCGGCCGCTTTCAAACGCGTGGGTCAGCGTCTGCACCATCGGCTGCTGGCCGATCAGATCAGCAAATGAACTTGGGCGATACTTGCGCGCCAGCACACGGTAAGCCTGATTGCTTGCCGGGGTTTTTGCCTTGTTGTCGCTATTATGGTTGTCGCTGTTATGAATGTCGTCGCTCATCGGATCCCATACCGGCAATGATTGCCATTCAGTTCGAGATTATTGTCTAGAGCATAAGGAGCGATGACGAAAGTGCAATTTGGTGGGAGGCTGGCCAAGTGACCCGCGCCGAATCTCGTTGGGGCTGCTTCCTTCCGGACCTGACCCGGTTGGCGAGTGGTACGTCCACAACCAACCTCCCGAAATATCATATCATGGGTGAGCCATTGAAAAGCAAGCCGTTAAATCAAAAAAAGTGTAGTAGGTATGAACTTTATCCGATCAGGAGCAATCTGTGACATTCAAACTCGACCAACGCCTGGCCAATGATTCAATTTGTGTCGGGCAACTGAAGCTCTGCCAGATCCGGCTGCTCAACGACAGTCGCTGGCCGTGGCTGGTGCTTGTGCCGCTGATTGATGATCTGAGCGAAGTTTTTGATCTTGATCCCGTTTCACAAGCTCTGCTTGCCAGCGAAACAGCCTTTGTCTCGACAATATTGAAAAACCTGACGCGGGCGGAAAAAATAAACACCGCAGCGCTTGGAAATATCGTTCGGCAACTGCATATTCACGTGATCGCCCGCAACCCGGGTGATCAAAACTGGCCGGGTCCCGTATGGGGGTTTGGCAAATCCACACCCTATGACGGTGATACCGCCAAAAACCTGATTTCCCAATTGCAAAGCGCCCTCAATGTCTGATTTTTTTAGTCGAACGCCATACCCGGAACCCTCTGCCGAATTGATTTTTGCCAATGGCGCGGTTGACCGGCAGTCGGAAAACCGCACCCCGGACAGCCTGAATAATGCCCTTGAAAACCCCGGTACGCGGATAATTGTTTTTGCCAGGGGCCGGGTGATGATTGATTTTTCAAATGGTGCTGCAGACCCGCTGTTTTCGCTGGATGCCATTGGCATATTCAGTCCGCGAATGGATGGTGCGGTATTGCTTGGATATGAAGAGGATCGGCCAATCATTGCCGTATCGGCCAAATTTGATCCCGAAACCGACGCGTCAAGCCTGCCCGACACCATAAAGGCCATCGATTATCGCTCGCTTGCCATTCAGGGGCTGCTGGCCCCGACCCGCATGGGCGAGGTGGCACAGGGCGCATCACTGCTGGCCTGGCATTCAAGCCACCGGTTTTGCTCAAAGTGCGGCCACCGAAGTCAACCCGCCGATGGCGGCTACAAGCGGGTTTGCCCCAATTGTGAAACCCAACATTTCCCGCGCACAGACCCGGTGGTGATCATGCTGGCAATTGATGGTGAACGCTGTTTGATGGGCCGCAGCCATCACTGGAATGAAGGCATGTATTCAGCCCTTGCCGGCTTTGTTGAGCCGGGCGAAACTTTTGAGGCGGCCGTGCGGCGCGAAATTGGCGAAGAGGCCGGTGTCAAAATCGGCAAGGTACAATATCAGGCCAACCAGCCCTGGCCGTTTCCCCATTCGCTGATGATCGGCTGTTTTGCCGAGGCCCTGACCACTGAAATCAATATGGACAGCGAGGAGCTATCAGATTGCCGCTGGTTTGACCGGGCCGAAATTCTGACCGCGCTGGATGAACCTGAAAAAGCCGGATTTTATGTGCCACCCAAAATGGCCATCGCCCATCATCTGATCGAACACTGGGCCCGCTGGAGAGACTAGGCGCCGGGCCGCCCTTACGGCCAGACTGTTTCCGTATAAACGTGAAACAGTCTAGAGCCTTTCATTGTTAAATAGAATCGTTTGATCGCTGGTAATTTGTGTTCTGGCAAGGAGTGTAATGCGACACGGTGTGATCACCGTTAGCTTTGCACGACGAAGACCAGCACGCAAAGAACCACGTTCAAATGATTGATTATTATCCTAATTATTCAATGGGTTAATTAACATATTGCTCAGGTGTCTTTTTCGTTTCAGCTTCGTCAAAATCCTCGCCTGATGACCTGCATCAGGCTGCGGTGTTTTCCTGACTGATCCAAAAAATTCATCCTGTCAAACTGCTTCTATTTAACAATGAAAGGCTCTAGTGCTCTTCCCAGCCCTCGGAGATGATATTGTTGATCGCGTCAATATCCTTGATCACCAGCGCGCGCGGGGTTTTTTCCAGATAACCTTTTTTGCTCAGGGCGGAAATTTGCCGTGAGACCACTTCGCGTCTGGTACCGACCCGCTCGGCAATCTCCCGTTGCAGCGGCGGTGGTGAAATTACCCGTTGCCCCTCGTGGCCAAGGCGCGGCCGCGATTTGCGCATTACTTCCACACAAATCCGGTGTTTGGCCTGCAAAAAACAATGTTCGGTCAACCGGGTATTGAGACGGCGGATCCGGTGGGTCAGCACTTTCATAATGGTGAGGCTGACCTCGGGCGATTCGGCCAGAATGTCCAGAAATACCGATTGCGGCATGACGCACATGCGCGATGTATTCATCACTGTCACATTGGCCGCGCGGCCCTCATTGTCGATGGCTGAAATCTCGCCGACAAAATCACCTGGACCCATATCACCGAGAATAATTTCCTTGCCCGTGGCAATGCGCAAGATTACCCGCGCCCGACCGGTGAGCAAAAACCGAACATCCTTGGTATCATCTTCAAAATCAATGACGAGTTCATTTTCACCATATTCGCGCCAAAAGCAGCGCGATGAATAGCGCATGATCTGCCGTTCATCCAGGCACTTGAACAAATCAAGCTGACTAAGAAGGTTCATGATGCTCCCACCATCAATAACAACCCGCCGGGCAGGCTCCTCTCGCCGACGTTGTTTTGTGTGTGATAGCATGACATTTGCGACGAGTCATCGGGTTTTCCTTTGGGCAAACAATTCAATCAGCAATTTCAACTTTTTAGCCATATGGGCAGCCAGCGCTCCACCTATGCGATTGGCCGGTCCGCTGGCAACCGCCTCTTCTTCCCACAATACCAGTCGGCCTGATCGCGGGTAGGAAGGATTTGCCCGCTCATTATCCGGCTTTTCCATAGCCCGATCATAGTCAACAAATGCAACGATGCGAACAACGGCTCCGACCGTGCGCCCTTCGGTACCGCGAATAAAAAATTCCACATTGAGCAGTTTGGTGTTTGAATTACCAGGTTCGGCCACCTCGCGGGCCTGCATTTGCTGCAATTTATCTTCACCTTCTCCGGTGAACTTCGTCCCTTTG
>JALTNS010000279.1 GCA_027000565.1 Rhizobiaceae bacterium
AAGTTTAATCAAACAAGTTTCGAACACTTGTTTTAAGGCCAGTATCTTCGGTCGGAATTAGCAATTTTGCTATATATTTTTCGACCCCATCATTAGTGCGTTCGATTGAAAATTCACTGCTGATTTCAGCAATAAGCACAGTTATAACGGTAATTCTGGCCTTCGGATTTGCCTATTCTCTCAACCGTTCCTGTATGCGGTTCAAGGGCTTGTTCCGCTTGATTGCCATGGCACCAATTCTGGTGCCATCGCTGCTACCGGGCATCGCGCTGGTCTATTTGTTCGGCAATCAGGGCATGTTGAAATCGGTGATGATGGGCGAGTCTATCTATGGCCCCTGGGGTATTGTCATTGGCTCGGTGTTCTTTACCTTTCCCCACGCGATGTTGATCATATCGACCGCACTGGCAATTTCCGATGCAAGGCTTTACGAGGCGGCAGTGTCACTGCGCGCCAGCCCATGGAAGACATTCTGGACAGTGACTATTCCCGGGGCACGATACGGGCTGATTTCGGCGTCGTTTGTGGTGTTCAATCTGGTTATCACTGATTTTGGTCTGCCCAAGGTGATTGGCGGTCAGTTCAACATGCTGGCGGTTGATATCTACAAGCAGGTAATAGGCCAGCAAAACTTTGAAATGGGGGCGGTGGTATCAGTTGTGTTGCTGGTTCCCGCAATGTTCGCTTTTGGTATTGACCGGGTGGTGCAGCGCAAACAGGTTGCGCTATTGACCTCGCGTTCCGTGGTCTACCAACCCGTGCCAAATGGCCGTTTTGACACGCTTTCATTCATTTACTGCTCGTTCGTTGCAATTTTTATTGTCGGGATTCTGGCAGTCTGCCAATATGCGGCGCTT
The DNA here is from genome assembly GCA_027000565.1 of Rhizobiaceae bacterium. GTDB lineage: Bacteria > Pseudomonadota > Alphaproteobacteria > Rhizobiales > Rhizobiaceae > SZUA-100. Next base: position 858 of record JALTNS010000279.1, read on the forward strand.
ATAAAATTCTGGCCCTATGATTTAAGCCTGTCACTCAAAAATTACGCCTTCGACCTAATGGATGGCGGCGGGTGGGACGCCTATTACAACTCGATCAAGATGGCTTCTCTGGTGGCTTTGTTCGGCACCGTGGTGGTGTTTGTCGGGGCCTATATGGTTGAAAAAACCCAGGGTTTCAAATTTGGCCGATCGCTGTTTCAATTTCTGGCAATGCTGCCAATGGCCATTCCCGGCATGGTTCTGGGTCTTGCCTATATCTTCTTTTTCAACAATCCGGATAACCCGCTCAATTTCATATACGGAACCATGGCGATCCTTGTACTTTGTACGGTGACCCACTTCTATACGGTATCGCATCTGACTGCGGTGACTGCTTTGAAACAAATGGATAACGAATTTGAATCGGTCAATTCATCGCTTAAGCAACCGTTTTACAAACTGTTTTTACGGGTAAGTGTGCCGGTCAGCCTGCCGGCCATTCTCGATATTTCAATCTATTTGTTTGTTAACGCAATGACCACCGTATCGGCGGTTGTGTTCCTTTATTCATCCGGTACCGCTCTGGCTGCCATTGCTGTGCTTAATATGGATGATGCGGGGGACGTGGCACCGGCGGCGGCGATGGGCATGATGATATTTTACACCAATGCGGGCGCACGCATCCTGCATCTGATTATCTCCAAATTCGTGTTGAAACGAACACAGGGCTGGCGCTCGCGGTAGTGGTTTATTCCCTCACGGTGACTGGATTGCTATCCGGCCTGTAACTTGTTTTTCGCCTGCTGCCATCGGGTTTCCAACTCGACAAGGCTGCATTGATCGAGCGTTTTTCCTTCGGCTTCAAGTGCATTTTCGATATGGGAGAATCGGGTCAGGAATTTTTGATTTGTACGCCGGATTGAGGCTTCGGGGTCAACTTTCAGATGGCGGGCAAGATTTGTGATTGAAAAATAGATATCACCAATCTCCGCTTCAATTTCTTCGGCACAACCGTTGTTCATCGCTGCTTCGGCCTCGTCGATCTCCTCGCGCAGTTTAGCCAGAACATCGCGGGGGTTGTCCCAGTCAAATCCAACATGAGCGGCTTTTTGCTGAATTTTCAGCGCACGGGTGATGGCGGGCAGGGATGAGGGAATGTCGCCGAGCAGGCCAGGTATGTCTTCTGCGGGCAACCCGGCAGCTTTGCGCTTTTCGGCCTTCAGGCGTTTTTCTTCCGTCTTGATGCGTTCCCACGCCCCTTTGGCCATTCCGGCTGAGCGGGCTTTTTCGTCACCAAAAACATGCGGGTGACGGCGGATCATCTTTTCTGTAATTGCCTCGACCACGTCCCCGAATGCAAATATTTGGCCTTCTTCAGCCATGCGGGCGTGGTAGACCACCTGCAACAGCAGATCGCCAAGTTCCTCGCGCAGGTTTTCATGGTCGCCGCGTTCAATGGCATCGGCGACTTCGTAGGCTTCTTCGATGGTGTAGGGGGCAATGGTTGCAAAGGTTTGCTCGATATCCCACGGGCAACCGCTGTCCCTGTTACGCAGTGCAGCCATAATCTCGATGAGGCGAACAATATCCTTTGACGGTTTCATTTGCGTCGATCCTCATCGCTGATTTTACCGCCACGCCAGCGGTTATGCAGCCAAAGCCACTGGGCAGGATATTCGCGCACCCAATTTTCAACTATACTATTGAGCATCTGGGTTGATGCGGCAATATCAATGGCACCTTTTTCATTTTTCGGCAGGGTGATTTCATCACATAATTCGATGCGAAACCGGCCGCCGGGCAATCTGATACAACGGGCCGGATAGACCGGACAGTCAAACTGGCGGGCGAGTTTTGGCAAGAGCGGGTTGGCACGGGCTTTTTGGCCAAAAAATTCTATCATCGGCCCGCGGGTAAAATGCTGGTCGACAAGCAGCCCAACTGTGCCGCCTTTTTCCATAATATCGGCCAATGCCCAGGCGGCACCGGCGCGTGAGGGCACCAGATGTCCCATTGCGGTGCGGCGAGCTTTTAAGACTTTTTTGGCTAAAAACCGGTTATTGGGTGGGCGAAACAGAGCCGTTACATTGAGATCGAAGGTGGCAGCGCCAATGGGCAGAAGTTCCCAGTTGCCGGTGTGTGCGGTAAACAGGATAACGGGGCCATCGGTCTCCCGTATTTTGAGAAACAACTCTCTGCCTGAAAATTCCACCCGACCTTCATTGGGCTTGTCCGGGTCAAAATCAAACAGTTCATCCAGGAACACATATTCGGCCAATGCCCGGCCAAAGTTGCCCCACATATCGCGCAGCAGGAGATTAATCTCGTCCCTGGATTTTTCTGGAAACGCCCTGCTCATATTGCGCCGGGCAAGGCCGGTGCGTGGCAGCCACAGGGCCAGTCGGCGAAACAGCCGTTCGGCAAGGTCGGTGGAGCGTTCGGGGGGGAGTTTTTTCAGGCCATAAAGCAACAGGCCGATTAGTTTTGCAATCAGCCAGTCCTTTGCGGTTTTTATCCGCAGATAGCTTCGCTCGACCCATGGATGACGTATGAAGCTCATAAAACTTCAACTCATACGCATGATGATTTTGCCAAAAACTTTTCGGTTTTGCATGCGCTCCAGTGCGGTTTCAAGGTCGCCAAATTCAATTTCAGTGTCGATTACCGGCTGCACCTTGCCGGTTGCCATTTTTTGCATGGCATCGGCCATGTTTTCCATCCGGCAACCAAAAGATCCAAGCAATTTCAATTGCCGCTGGAACAGCATCATCAAATTTGTCGAGGCGGAAACTCCGCTGGTAGAACCACAGGTGACAAGCCTTGCACCGCGTTTCATGCACAACATCGAGCCTTGCCACGTATCCGCACCAACATGTTCAAAAACCACATCAACGCCCTGTTTTCTGGTAATTTTTCGAACCCGTCCTTCAAACCGGTCGTTACGGTAGTTGATCACGTGATCGGCACCAAGTTCCAGGCATCGTTCAATTTTATCATCACTGCCAACGGTTGTGATTATGGTGCAGCCGATGTTTTTTGCCAATTGAAGGGCAGCTGTACCAATTCCCGAACCGCCTGCATGAACGAGAATTGTTTCGCCGGGCAGAAGTTTGGCATTGTCAAACAACATGTGTTCCACGGTCCCAAATGTCACCGGGGCAAGGGCTGCCGCAACCTCGTTGACCCCGGGAGGGGCGGGCACCAGCAAACGGGCGGGCATATTGATGGTCTCGCGGGCAAATCCGTCGATGTGAAAACCGTGAACACCGGATACATGTTCGCAAAGATTGTCGCGGCCATCGCGGCAGGGCTGGCAAAGACCACAGGTCTGCGCGCCATAGATTGAAACCAGCTGCCCGGTTTTCAACCCGGCCACACCATTGCCAAGTTTTGTAACAATGCCGGATGCTTCCGCACCAACCGCCATAGGCAACTTGCGTTTGGCAAATGCCATGCCGCGCCAGCCCCAAACATCAATATGATTGAGCGCCACAACCCTGATCTGCAATTGCACTTCGCCGTCACCAGGGT
>JALTNS010000280.1 GCA_027000565.1 Rhizobiaceae bacterium
ACTAAAAAAGCGCGCGGAAGAACGAGGGCACAAGAATAATGGCTGAACGAACACAAAACTTGCAAGATGCATTTTTAAATCATGTAAGAAAAAACAAAATTTCATTGACAATATTTCTGGTAAACGGGGTTAAATTAACCGGTGTAGTAACCTGGTTTGACAATTTCTGTGTATTGCTCAGGCGAGACGGGCATTCCCAACTGGTCTACAAACATGCGATTTCTACAATCATGCCAAACGAACCTTTGAACATGTTTGAAGGCGGAGAAACTGCCGCCAAGGATGGCTGATTGAGCGAACACAAGCCGCATTCGGCAAAGTCGAAAGGCCCGGTCAAGTTTCAACTGATCGAAGAAGAACTAAAACGCCAGGAAAAAGCCGTTGTCGTTGTTCCGGTGTTCGGTTCTACCCGTGACAAACCAAATACATCGCAAAAACCCGGATCCATTAGACCTGATTCAGCCCGCCTGGAAGAAGCAATTGGCCTTGCCCGGGCAATAGATCTCGATATTGTTCACGCCGGTTTGGTGCCTGTTAAAAAACCCAAACCGTCCACCTTGCTTGGTACAGGCAAAGTGTTGGAACTGGCCGGTATCATCAAGGCGCAGGAAGCGGGTCTGGTGGTGGTTGACCACCCGCTGACACCGGTTCAGCAGCACAAGCTTGAAGAAGCATGGAATGCCAAGGTTCTGGATCGGACAGGCCTGATTCTTGAAATATTTGGAGCTAGAGCACAAACCAAGGAAGGTCGGTTGCAGGTGGAACTGGCTCACCTGAATTATCAAAAAGGCCGCTTGGTGCGCAGCTGGACCCATCTGGAGCGCCAGCGTGGTGGCCTGAGTTTTGTTGGCGGTCCCGGTGAAACCCAGATTGAATCCGACCGCAGACAATTGCAGGAACGTATCGGCAGACTTGAAAATGAACTGGCAAAAGTTCGAAAGACCCGCCAACTCCACCGCACCCGGCGCCAAAAAGTGCCGCACCCGGTGGTTGCATTAGTCGGTTATACCAATGCCGGAAAATCAACGTTGTTTAACCGCCTGACAAAAGCCAATGTGATGGCCGAGGACCAGTTGTTTGCTACTCTTGATCCAACATTGCGCAAGGTCAATCTACCGGAAGGCACCAGGGTTATTTTTTCCGATACGGTCGGGTTTATATCGGATCTGCCTACCCATTTGATTGCAGCCTTTCGTGCGACTCTGGAAGAGGTGGTCGAGGCGGACCTGATTTTGCATGTTCGTGACATCGCACAAGCCGACAGTGCTGCCCAGGCCAGCGATGTAGAACAAATATTGGCACAGCTCGACATCAAGCCTGACGACAATGACAAGATTATCGAAGTATGGAACAAGATTGATCTGGTCAATTCAAAATCAGTCGCTGCTGACAAATTGTCAGACTGTGACGAGCCGCCAGAGCAGGATGCAGGTCAATCACCGGTATTTTCGTCCAAGCCAATCAAGGTATCGGCGTTGACCGGGCAGGGGATCAGCAAGTTATTGACCGAAATCGAGCATCGACTGTCCGCCAATAGCCAGGTGGTTGAATTGAGTATAACCGGGGAAAAGATGGGTGCTTTACCGTGGATTTATCAAAACACCCATGTAATCGACCGCATCGACAGTGAAGCAGGAACAGTGGATCTCAAGGTGCGCGTCAATCTTCGCATAAAGCATGAACTAGACCAAATAACATCTTGATAAACAACTAATAAATACCGAAAATGGCCAGTCCACAGGTTGACTGCTTATCGGTAGCCAAGCATTGCCGGCATTGCTATAAGCGTTGAAACATTCTGATAAACCGGGATTTTGCAAAGCACAGCAAAACCGGGTGCAAATTCCGGAAATGCCGAGTGACCGAACTTATTGAAACAACAACCTCCGATACAGCCGATCTTTACGAGGAAAACGGCGCTCTAAAGACGTCTTACCTTAACGAGATTGTCTCTGCGATTGAAAATGATCGTGCAGAATTTCTGATTTCCGAAATTGGCCAGTTGCATGAATCGGAACTCGGCGATCTGCTTGAGGCACTGGACCCGGAACAGCGTCAGCGACTGGTGGAACTTACCGGTGACAAGTTCGACCTCACATCCCTGACCGAGGTCGACGAGGCCATTCGACTTGAAATTGTCGACGCGATGCCCAATGAGCAGATCGCCGAAGCCTTTCGCGATCTGGATTCCGACGATGCGGTTTTCATCCTCGAGGATATGGAAGAAGCCGATCAGGAGGAAATTCTTGCTAAAATACCAGTACAGGAACGGGTTGGGCTGCAACGGGCACTGGATTATCCGGAAGACAGCGCCGGGCGGCGTATGCAGACCGAATTCATTGCTGTTCCACCTTTCTGGTCGATCGGCCAAACCATTGATTATATGCGCGAAACCGAAGACCTGCCGGACAGGTTCTCTGAAATATTCGCAATAGAACCAACTTTCAGACTGGCTGGCGCAGTGGAGCTTGACAAGTTGCTGCGCTCAAAACGCGAAACCAAAATCGAAGACATATTGAGCGAAAACCTGCACGCCATTCCAGCGACGATGGATCAGGAGGAAGCCGCACTGGTTTTTGAACAATACGACCTGCTGTCCGCACCGGTGATTGACGAAAATGAGCATCTGGTTGGTGTTTTAACCATTGATGATGTTGTCGATGTGATCCAGCAGGAGGCGGAAGAAGATATCAAACGCCTTGCCGGGGTAGGCGATGAAGAATTGTCAGATAATGTGCTTGAGACCACCCGTTCCCGTTTTACCTGGCTGTTTGCCAATCTGATTACAGCAATTGTCGCATCAATGGTAATCGGGTTGTTCAATGCAACAATCGAACAGATGGTAGCGTTGGCGGTGCTAATGCCGATAGTTGCATCTATGGGAGGCAATGCCGGAACCCAAACCATGACCGTCGCGGTGCGGGCTTTATCCATGCGCGATATCGATACCTACAACGCCCGACGCATTATCCGCCGTGAAAGTTTGATCGGGCTGATTAACGGCTTTGTGTTTGCCGTGCTGATTGGCCTGATTGCAACATTTTGGTTTGGTAGCCAGCTGCTGGGAATTGTTATCGCCGTAGCCATGGTGATCAATATGTTTTTTGCAGCTCTTGCGGGAATTCTCATCCCGCTCGGATTGCAAAAAGCCAAAATTGATCCTGCAATTGCTTCCAGTGTGTTTGTCACAACCGTTACCGACGTGGTCGGGTTCTTCGCTTTTTTAGGATTGGCGTCCTTGTGGATGATCAATTGAAACCCACCGTAAATACTGTTACGCAGTCGCTACAATTGACTTTTACGTAAATAAAATACAAAACCTTAAGTGACTTATCTCATTGACTGATTCTGTCGCGGAATCAGTCATATGACATATCGAGGCAATAAATTGCGTGACTTTTATACAATTACCGAACTGACAAAAGAGTTTGGTATTTCTACCAGAACCATTCGTTTTTATGAAGACGAAGGTTTGATCAAACCGGTGAGGCGAGGGCGTACCCGGCTTTTTCGGCCGGTTGACCGCGGTTTATTGAAACTCATATTGCGCGGCAAGCGGTTGGGCTTTTCGATTGCTGAAATTCGCGAAATTATTGAAATGTACAAGGCGCCACCTGGAGAAGCAGGTCAGATGCGGTTGTTGATACAAAAAGTCAATGAGCGTCGTGAAGAACTTTATCAAAAGCGTCGCGATATCGAAGAAACACTCAACGAACTCGACAATGCCGAGGAAGCCTGCCTTGCGCGCATGGCGGAACTGGGTGTCGGGAAGTAAATTATATCCAGCGCCGAACCCGTTTGGTGTAGTCGGTCCATTCTGCACCAAATTTTGTTTGCAAGTGCACCTCTTCACGTTTGATGGCAAATTCTTCAAGCACAAATACAGCAATGGCAGCTGTAATCAGCATCCAGACATTGCCACTGGCCAGCGCAATGCCGGAAATGACCATGATATCGGCAACATAGATCGGGTTTCTGGACCATCGAAACGGCCCGTCTGTGGCCAGATGGCTGGCTGCCTTGTTGGGCATAATGGTTGTATTGATGTTTTTGAAAGTAACGAATGCCCAGCCTACAATACCCAGAGCTGCAAGCACCATTAAAACACCAACATACCAGATTGACTGACTAATGCCGTAAATCCAGTCCAATGGTACTATCCGTTGAGCGATCCAGCCAACAGCGATCGCCGCAAGGGTAATTATCGGCGGCCATGGAATGCTATTCGGTTTTTCTTTGAAATCAGCCAATGATTTACGCTTTCAACTGGAGTTTTCTTATTCAGGCGCTAATCTGTCATTAATGGCAAGTTGGTGCAATCGGTCATTCCATCCCAAATATTCAAAAGAAAGTAAATTGACAAAATGAGTATTTCGATCAGACAGCTTGAACCAGCTGACAAACAGGCATGGCTTAAGTTGTGGCATGGATATTTGACCTATTACGAGGCCGATATTGCCGACGAGGTTACCGAAACCACCTGGTCGCGACTACTCGATACAGAATCAGGTATTTTCGGTTTGTGTGCCGTCGATGAGGACGGGGAACTGTTGGGCATCGTGCATTATTTATATCATCCGGTAACATGGTCAATCGAACCGCGTTGTTATCTGGAGGATTTGTTCACATCAACAAATGCCCGTGGTCAGGGTGTCGGGCGCAGCCTGATAGAAGCCGTTTACAAGGCAGCAGATGAATATGACGCTGATCAGGTCTATTGGTTGACCCAGGATTTCAATACCACAGCCCGTAAGCTCTATGACAAGGTTGCCATCAAAACACCGTTCATCAAATATGCCCGTTAATACCGACAGGATTTATGAATATGATACCCAATGATGTTCCCCAACTGAATTTCAATCTTGGTGATGATGCCGAATTGCTGCGTGACAGTGTTCGATCATTTTCACAGGACCGGATTGCCCCGCTGGCCGACAAAATTGATAAGGAAGACTGGTTTCCAATCGAGTTGTGGCCGGAAATGGGCGCGCTCGGCCTGCATGGCATTACGGTCGAAGAAAAATGGGGCGGGGCAGGCATGGGCTATCTCGAACATTGCATTGCAATGGAAGAGGTCAGCCGTGCTTCAGCTTCTATTGGACTTTCATACGGTGCCCACTCAAATCTCTGTATCAACCAGCTCTCGCGCTGGGGGACAGAAGCGCAAAAATCCCGCTACCTCGAAAAACTGATTAGCGGCGAACATCTTGGCGCACTGGCAATGAGCGAACCGGAAGCGGGTTCCGATGTGGTTTCCATGCGGCTGCGTGCCGATAAAAAAGGTGACCGTTATGTTCTCAACGGTTCAAAATTCTGGATCACCAACGCACCTCAGGCCAATACACTGATTGTTTATGCCAAAACCGATGTGGATGCAGGCTCCAAGGGCATCACCGCCTTTTTGGTTGAAAAGGATTTCCCGGGTTTTTCGATCGCCCAAAAGCTCGACAAGCTAGGCATGCGCGGTTCTGAAACCGGTGAAATTGTCTTTGAAAACTGTGAAGTACCCGAAGAAAACATCCTTGGTACGCTCAATCAGGGCGTCAGGGTTTTGATGTCCGGGCTTGATTATGAACGAACAGTACTTGCTGCCGGGCCTTTAGGGGTCATGCAGGCATGCATGGATATCGTCATTCCCTATATCCATGACCGAAAACAGTTTGGCAAACCAATCGGCACGTTTCAGCTGGTGCAGGGCAAGGTGGCCGACATGTATGTCACCATGAACGCCTGCAAGGCTTACGTTTATGCAGTCGCGTCGGCCTGTGATCGTGGAGAGACGACAAGACAGGATGCGGCAGGGGCGATACTTTATGCTGGCGAAAAGGCCACGCAAATTGCGCTGGACGCCATTCAACTGCTCGGTGGCAATGGCTATATCAATGACTATCCAACCGGAAGGCTGTTGCGTGATGCCAAACTTTACGAAATTGGTGCCGGCACCAGCGAAATAAGACGCATGCTGATTGGCCGTGAACTGTTTGAAAAAAGCCGGTAGGGGCAACCATGAAGTTTCAATCCTCGTTTTGGTTACTGGCTGTATTACTGACATTGTTGGCTGGCACTTCACTGTCAGTCGCATTCGAATATCCGGCGATTGCAAAAAATGTTCCCAAAATAGAAGCTGTAGTGCCCGCTGGCTGGAACATACTTTTTGATATTTCCCGGGGTGATCTTAATGACGATGGCATTGAAGATGCGGTCCTTGTAATTGAATATGAAAAGCCGGTGGACCATGAGGTCCTTTTGTGGGGCATTGAATCCACCAAACCGGAAAACTATGAAACTTCATCCCCGCCGCGGGTTTTGCTGGTTCTGTTCGGGCTCAAAGAGGGCGGCTATTCTTTGGCACTTGCCAATTCCAATATAATTTTACGGGCCGATATGGGCGGTGTAATTGGCGACCCGTTTCAGGGCGCAGAATTTAATCGTGGTTCGGTAGTCATCTCTGAATTTGGTGGTTCACGCCAGCGGTGGGGCGAAATATACCGGTTTCGCTTTCGCGGTAATAAATGGCGGTTGATCGGCTTCACCAGTTCATCAATAGATGTCGTCACCGGAAAAAGCCGGGAAGTTGACCGCAATTTTCTTTCTGGAAAAATGAAAATATCAACCCTGGAAACCGAAGATGAAGGCGAAAAGCCTAAAGTGAGATGGAAAGCAATTGCCAAATCCAAACGTCAGTATTTTCTTCAGTCGAATATGGCAATCATCAACTAACCGTAGCTGGATCAGCGGCAATATCATGTCAACTTGGCACAAGATGAACATTAATTAATCCGCTGATTTCACCTGCCCCCTTGACCTTCCCATAACGGGAAGGTCTACTTACCGCGCAACAGACACAATCAGGTGGAAATTAGTCCTATGAAATCTCACGGAAAATCTGAAGATGGCGGTTGTAATCACGACCACGATCATAGCGCCCATAATCACAGTCATGATGAAAATACGACCAGCTCAAGCACGGATCCGGTTTGCGGCATGGAAGTCGAGCACGGCAAGGGCAAACCGACGCTGGAGCACAATGGTACAACTTATCATTTTTGCAGCGACAAATGCCACGACAAGTTTGAGGCCGACCCTGCATCTTATATCAATGACAGCACCGATGACGAAAACACCACCATTGACCCGGTATGCGGGATGACTGTGCCGCTCGACAAGGGCAAACCAACTATAGACTATGAAGGAAAAACACACACGTTCTGTAGCGATAAATGTCACGACAAGTTTGAAGTCGATCCATATTTTTATGCAAGTGGCAGAAACAAACTGAAGAAAAAAACCGAATCCAAAGGTCAGTTATATACCTGTCCAATGGACCCGGAAATAGTTCAGGAGGGACCGGGAACCTGTCCGATTTGCGGTATGGCACTGGAACCCATGAGCGGTGTCGCAGATGAACCCAACAGTGAACTGGCTGATTTCACCCGACGATTCTGGGTCAGCACATTTGCGGCAATTCCTTTGCTGGTACTAACCATGGGGCCGTATTTTGGCTTGCCAATTCGCGAATGGATTGGTGAACAACTAACCATTTACATCGAATTCGTACTGGCTACACCGGTTATTCTTTGGGCGGCCCAACCGTTTTTCAAGCGCGGCTGGACGTCTGTGGTAACGTGGAACCTCAACATGTGGACGCTAATCATGCTGGGCGTTGGGGCGGCCTATGGTTACAGCGTTGTGGCAACATTCTTCCCCGGGCTTTTCCCCGAGAACTTGCAAATCGCAGGCGGACATATGCCGGTCTATTACGAGGCCGCCGTTGTCATCATAGCGCTGGTGTTTTTGGGTCAGGTGCTTGAGCTTGGCGCCCGCGAGCGCACCGGAGATGCGATCAAGGCTTTGCTTGATCTCGCTCCCAAAACGGCCCGTCGTATCAATGACGATGGAACGGAATATGATGCACCGGTCGAAAACATTCTCGAAGGTGACAAACTGCGGGTACGTCCCGGCGAAAGTATCCCGGTCGACGGTGTTGTGCTGGAAGGCCGCTCATCGGTTGATGAAAGCATGATTTCCGGCGAATCGCTTCCGGTTGCGAAAAAAGAAGGCGACGATGTCACCGGTGGTACAATTAACAAAAACGGGTCGATTGTCATGGAAGCTGGCAAAGTCGGCAGTGATACAATGTTGTCGAAAATCGTTGAAATGGTAGCCAGCGCCCAGCGTTCGCGCGCACCAATTCAGGGTATGGTTGACAAAGTCGCCGGATTATTTGTGCCAATCGTCGTGTTGATTGCGATTATCGCCTTTGTAGTCTGGTCTATCTATGGCCCGGAACCTGCGTTTATTTTCGCGCTTGTTTCAGCCGTATCGGTGCTGATTATCGCCTGTCCCTGTGCCATGGGTCTTGCAACCCCGATGTCGATAATGACCGCGGCCGGAAAAGGCGCGCAAAATGGTGTGCTTATCAAGGATGCGACTGCACTTGAGCGGATGTCGAAGGTCAATACATTGATTGTCGATAAAACCGGCACTTTGACTGAAGGCCGGCCGAAACTTACCGATGTTGTGATCCTCAACGATATGGATGAAACAGCGTTTCTGTCTCTGTCTGCATCGCTGGAGAACAGTTCCGAGCATCCCCTGGCTGAAGCGATCGTTGCCGGCGCCGAAGAGCGCGGTGCCAAAACCACCAAGGTTTCTAAATTTGAGGCCGTTACCGGCAAAGGTGTTCAAGGCGTTGTTGACAAGAAAAAGATTGCTCTTGGCAACAAGGCAATGATGGAGCTGATCAATGTGTCATTTGATGATGAAGCCAACGTTCAGGCAGACAAGTTGCGTGGGACCGGCAGAACAGCAATGTATGTGGCCATTGACAACAAACCTGCCGGTATCGTTGCAGTTTCTGATCCGATCAAAAAGGAAACCGCCAATACTATCCGTGAACTGCATGCAGCTGGCCTGAAAATCATCATGGCGACCGGCGATAATGAGCGCACAGCCAAAGCTGTCGCCGATGAACTGGGCATAGATGAAGTGCTTGCCGGTGTATTGCCTGAAGACAAACAGGCCTTGGTGGCAAAACTGCACGAACAGGGCGATATGGTTGCAATGGCCGGTGATGGTGTCAACGATGCTCCGGCATTGGCTGCAGCTGATGTAGGCATTGCTATGGGAACGGGAGCCGATGTGGCGGTTGAAAGTGCCGGCATTACCCTTCTTGGCGGTGACCTGAGCGGTATTGTGCGGGCCCGCAAGCTGGCCCAGGCAACCCTCCGCAATATCAAGCAAAACCTGTTTTTTGCATTTGCCTATAACGCTGTCGGCGTTCCGATTGCAGCTGGCATTCTTTACCCATTCACCGGAACATTGTTGTCTCCGATGATCGCAGCTGCGGCAATGAGCCTTTCTTCAGTATCTGTTATTGCAAATGCCTTGCGCTTACGTTCAGTCAAAATAGATTAGGGTATAGACCCGGGGAGCGGATTCGATTAAATCTGCTCCCTGTTTGACCGAATAATGTAAAGGATGGCATTCAATGAATATCAGTTTTGCTGCAGAACAGTCGGCGCTGCCCGCAAAAACCATTCGATATTATGAGGATATCGGACTGGTTGCACCGGACCGCGCCCGCAATGGTTATCGTGACTATCGTGAGGCGGACATTCACAAATTGCGGTTTATCCAGCGTTCACGCAGCCTTGGTTTTTCAATTGAGGAATGTCGGCAATTGCTGGCACTGTACGAAGACAATTCCCGCGCCAGCCGTGATGTCAAGGCACTGGCAAAAACCAAGCTGCAAGATATTGAAACCAAACTTGAGCAATTGCAGTCTATGAAACGCACGCTCACCACACTGGTGGAAAAGTGCCATGGTACCGACCGGCCGGATTGTCCAATTTTGGAAGATATCGCTGGTTTTGGCTCAAACTAAAACAATAAACCCTCATGGATCGGGAGACTACCATAGTGAACAATATCAAGGCGCTGTCAAAGACCGCAACACTGGCTCTGGCGCTGACCGGATTTGCAATTATCGCCGCCCCGTTAGCAACCAGCCTCAGTTATGCAGATGATGTCGAGGGGCATAAATCGGTAAAGGTGAATGTTCCAAAACTTGGGCAGATCGAGCGTTTGGGCAAATCGGATTTTGAGGACAATTGTGCAGCCTGTCATGGAGAAAATGCTGCAGGCACCAGCAATGGTCCATCGTTTATTGATCCAATCTATCGTCCCGCACACCATCCGGATGCAGCCTTTGTGCGCGCAGCAACCAAGGGTGTGCAGGCACATCACTGGAATTTTGGCAATATGCCGGTTCCCGGTGAAATAAAAAAGTACGAACTGGCCCGTATCATTGCCTATGTCAGAGCATTACAGCGTGCTAACGGTGTCCAATAGGGGCACCGTCTATACCAGCAAGTCGACCTTCTTGAATGTGCGCACGTCGATAATTCCCTGATCAGAAATTCTGATTTCAGGGATCACAACCAGCGCCAGCAGCGAGTGCTGCATATAGGCGTTGTTCAACGTGCAGCCGCATTCGGCCATGGCAGCAACAAGCCTATCGGCTTTCGCGGCAACGATTTCAGCGCGTTCATCAGACATTAATCCGGCAATTGGCATTTCGACCATTGCCAGTTCTTTACCTTGCGAGAAAATCACAACTCCACCACCAATTTCACCAAGCCGGTTGGCAGCCAGCGCCATATTCTCTTTCGAGGTGCCAACTACAATCATATGATGGGCATCATGGGCAACCGATGAGGCCATGGCGCAGGGTTTGTTATAGCCAAAGCCCGATACCAGGCCATTGACCACATCACCGGTTGCGCGGTGGCGCTCAACCAGGGCGATCTGACAGATATCGCGGTCCTGATCGATCTGAACGAGACCCTCGTTGACAGCAAGTTCTTCGATCAACGCGCGGGTAGGGGCCTGATTTTCGACAACACCAATGACATTGGCACGGACATTTTCAGCCCCCGCCGGTGCCTCGATATTAAAATCATCAGCAACCAGCTTCTTGCCCAGTTTGACCGTGTTTTTTGCGCTTTCAGGGTAGGACCATGCGGGAATGTCGATGGTCAGGCCGGTTTTATCGGCAATCAACTGACCACGACCATAGACCTGATCAATAGCCATGGTTGGCAAATCAGAAATTATCAAGATATCGGCAATTCGTCCCGGTGCAATTGATCCAACTTCGCGCTCCAGTCTAAAATGCTGGGCTGTATTCAGGGTTGCCATCTGGATTGCGGTAATCGGTTTCAAACCCTGCTGTATGGCGTGGCGCACCACCCGGTTCATATGGCCGTCGCGTACCAGGGTGCCCGAATGGCTGTCATCGGTGCAAAGGATGAAATTGCGCGAATCAAGTCCCTGTTCAGTGATCGCCTTGACCTGTTCGGCCACATCATACCACGCCGAACCCAGTCGCAACATCGAGCGCATGCCCTGCCTGACCCGCGATACCGCATCAATGGTGCGGGTGCCTTCGTGGTCGTCTTCAGGACCGCCGGCCACATACCCGTGAAATTCAGGCCCCAAGTCGGGTGAAGCAAAATGCCCGCCAACAGTTTTACCGGTCGCCATGGTTGCGGCGATCTCGCCAGTCATGCGCGGAGTGTTGGCTGCAACACCGGGGAAGTCCATCACCTCACCAAGGCCGATAATATTGGGCCAGGTCATGGCTTCGGCAATTTCGCCAGGTCCCAGTTCGGCCCCGCCAATTTCCAGTCCCGGCGCGGAGGGCACACAGGAGGGCATCTGCACATGCACATTTATCGGCATTGCTGCAGCTTCATCATGCATCAACCGGACCCCGTCGAGGCCAAGCACATTGGCGATCTCGTGCGGGTCAATAAACATAGACGTAGTACCGTGGGGAATGACTGCACGGGTAAACTCGGTGACAGTCACCATGCCGGATTCCACATGCATGTGTGCATCACATAAACCCGGCACCAGATAACGACCTTCAGCGTTGATCAATTCCGTATCATTGCCAACACAATGGTCGGCATTTTCACCAACATAGGCAATACGTCCATCAACAATTGCAACATCGGTTGCCGGGATGATTTCACCGGAATAGACATTCACCCATTTACCATTGCGAATGATGGTATCGGCGGGTTTTCTGCCGGTCGCCACATCAACCAGCGTGGCCGCCATTTCCATCCACGGTTTTGGTCTGGAATTGCGAATAATATCAGCCATGTGAAGCTCCATCATATGTACGTGCAGGGGTTTGCCTTGTTATGCGCCGCAATAAAAAATATCGCAATCCGCTCTGGTGTAGATTGCAGAAATATTCAATGATCTGTTGCAAGTTTTTCAGCGGAATACCCCATGGCAAATTACAAAATCAGAACTTCGGAAATTGATGCGAAACGTGCCGGTACCAACCACATTGTCGATTTCAGAAGTGATACAGTCACCCGGCCAAGTGACGCCATGCGTAAGGCCATTGCCAGTGCAGCTGTTGGTGATGATGTTTATCACGATGACCCAACGGTCAACCAACTTGAGCAGAAGGTTGCCGAATTGCTGGGCAAGGAAGCGGCAATATTTGTTTCATCGGGAACCCAGAGCAATCTGATTGCATTATTAACCCATTGCGGCAGGGGTGATGAATATATCGGTGGTAACAGCTATCATATTTCATACTATGAAGCCGGTGGGGCAGCGGTGCTTGGCGGAATTTCACCGCGCCATCTTCAGGTCAACGAGTTTGGCGGATTGAGTGCCAAGCAGGTGCAAGGCGCAATTAATGCCGATGATCCACATTTTGCCCGATCAAAACTGGTTTGTCTGGAAAACACGTTCAACGGCATGGTGCAGGACCAACACGAGATCAACAGGATTATCGATGTGGCAATGGTCAACAATCTGGCCACCCATCTTGATGGCGCACGGCTGATGAATGCAGTCGTGGCATCCGGCAAAAACGCAGACAGGCTGGTTGAACGATTTGATACGGTTTCACTTTGTTTATCGAAAGGGCTGGGAGCACCGGTTGGTTCTGTTCTTGCCGGTCCGGCTGATTTTATTTGCCGCGCCCGCTATAACCGCAAACTTCTCGGTGGCGGCTTGCGGCAGGCGGGTGTTTTGGCCGCGGCCGGTCTCTATGCGCTTGAAAATAACATTGAGCGATTGGCTGACGATCACTGCCGCGCCAAAAAGCTTGCTGCCGGATTGGCGGCGATTGAAGAACTGTCTGTCGATTTGGAAAAAGTGCACACCAATATGGTATTTGCTGACGTCGCCCCTGAGCACAGCATGGGCCTGTATGAACATTTGCTTGCCAAAGGCATTCTGGTTGACGGCGGCGGGACAACCGTTCGGTTTGTTTGCCACTATGATGTTGATGATGAAGCCGTTGAGCGGTTGATTGACGAGACTGCCCGGCATTTCAGCAAGTAGCTATTTTCTGTCGCGTTCCAAACTTTCTGAAAGGCGGTCCAGTTTTTGACTCAGGTATTTTCTTTCTGTGGCATTTTTCGAAAGCTCTACGGCCTGACGATAATAAACGATTGCTTCGTCAACCCTACCTGTTCGACACAACATATCGGCTTTGGCGGCGTAAAATGGTTGATAACGGGTGAGGCTGCCTTCATCTTCAAGCTGTTTGATTGCCGCCAGCCCTGCTTCAGCACCATGGGCAAATGACAATGCCACAGCACCATTAAGCATCACGACCGGAGTAGGCTGATACTCGTATAATTTGCTGTATAACATGGAAATTTCACGCCAGTTGGTTTGTTCATAGGTTGCCGCTGCCGCGTGGGCTGCGCTGATTGCTGCCTGAATTTGGTAGGCGCCAACTTTGCCCTTGCAGCTGCTGTTTGTCAGGGTATTGATCAGCAAACTAACCCCGCGTTTGATCAACTCACGATCCCAAAGTGTACGGTCCTGCTGCTCTAGCGTAATCAGCTTGCCATTAATGCTGCAGCGAGCGTCATGGCGCGAGGTGTGCAACAGGAGCAGGGATAACAGCCCCAACACTTCACGCTCATTTGGCATTAACTCCAGCAATACCTCGGTCAATCGCATGGCTTCGGTACATAAATCCTTGCGGATAAGCTCTTCGCCGTGGGTGGCTGAATATCCTTCATTGTAAATCAGGTAAATCACGGAAAGAACGGAGTGCAAACGCTCTTCGAGATTATCTTCCGACGGTACGGCATAAGGAATATTCGCGGCCTTGATTTTTCGTTTGGCCCGCACAATGCGCTGGGCCATGGTTTCTTCGGAGACAAGAAAGGCCCGGGCAATTTCTGCAGTGGTCATCCCGGTTACTGATTTAAGCGTCAGTGCCACTTTTGAAGATTCAGGCAGGGCAGGGTGGCAACAGGTAAACATCAGCCGCAGGCGTTCATCGGCAATGCCGCTATCATTGTCGCCCATATCATCATCTGTATGTTCGCAATCCTGTGCCATATCTGCAATTGCCTGCAATTCGCCTTGTTTATCTGAAGCGGTTTTCAAACGGCGAAGCCGATCAATAGCGCGGCGTTTCGCGGTTGTCAGCAGCCAGGCTGCAGGTGAATTAGGCAAACCGTTTTTTGGCCAGGAGGATAATGCGGCTAATAACGCGTCCTGCAGCGCATCTTCAGCCAGATCAAAATCGCGAAATTGTGCAATAAGGGCCGCGAGAACGCGGCCCCATTGAGTTCGAACGATTTGCTCAACGGCAATATGAGTGCTGGCAACATCTTTGGATTTCATATTTTCCTTCTAAGGTCAGGATGGCAATTCCATGATCGGGCGCACTTCAATAGAGCCATAGCCGGATGTCGGAATTTTGGCAGCCCACTCAAGCGCATCGTCGAGATTATCCACGTCAATCAGGTAATAGCCACCAAGAACCTCCCGGGTTTCGGCAAACGGTCCATCGGTGATTTCAGACTTGCCATTGCGCACCCTGACCGTGCTGGCCGTATTGGTACCCTGCAATGGCTGGCCCGCAACAAACGCTCCGGCGTTTTGCACTTCTGATGTGAACTCGTAATAACCTTTCATTACCTGTTCAAATTCAGGTGTACCGGGTTTTGGACCAGCATCATCGGCGGCGTAAATCAATAACATATATTGCATCATATATTCCTTTCTGGATTGGGTTGTGCCTGTAACGACGTATGACAAACCCGAATTCGACAATTGATCGAAAAAAACTATTTCTCTCATAAATTGTAATCATAGTACGATTCGCAAAAATATCGCTATTTGCGACAACACCCCGATTGTAAACAGGCCGGTGCGGATAAATGGCGTACCCAACCAGTAGACAATTGTATATCCGACCCGCGACCAGAAAAATATTGCTGCGGCCATCGCTGTAATCCAGTCATTTTGCCCCGTCAGATGGGCGATCAAAACGAGAGCAGTAAAAGTTGGCAGAACTTCCAGCGAATTCAAATGCGCACGGTTTGCCCGTTTGACCCCATCCGGCAAATCAGGATTTGGGGGCGATTTGTAATCTTTGGCCTTGATGGGTCCTTCAGCCCGCACAAGGGCTACAATATAAGGTATCCAAAGCACGGCACTCAAC
>JALTNS010000281.1 GCA_027000565.1 Rhizobiaceae bacterium
GCACTCATCAGTCAGCCTCTTTTGCATAGGCGGCAAGGGCTTTGGCTTCCAGCGAAGCCGGGTCGACCTCACTCTTTAATGTAAATTTTGGTCGCGAAGCGTGGCACTGAAAACAGTCAACTTTTACTGCCGCATAATCATGGCAGACGTTACAAAAGAACTTCGGATCCTCGGCATCAACAGGTTTATTATCGGCACCATTTACCGCATGGCAAGCAATACAGGCTTTAAGGCTGGCCTTGATTTCACGGTTGCCGAGGCGAACGGTCTCGTCACGGTCGTGCAACAACAGTTTCATGTGGTTGCGCCGCATGAATTCTGTCGGCGCTATGCACTTGTCGCCCTTGGCTTTGGGTATTTTGGGTGCAATGCCGTACAGCGACGATGCACCACTGTCATTCAATTCCTGAGCACAAGCTGCCTGACCCGGCAAACTGATCGCCGAACCCACAAACAGGACAAGAGTCAAAAATACAAACCTCACAGCAATTTTCATGACCTGAATTACTCTCCAAGACCCATTTTGATGTAACCTGTCGGGCACACATCCATGCAGATGTGACAGCCGATACATTTTTCATAGTCGGTATCAACGTAACGACCAACGGTGCGTTCGGATTTTTTCACCCGGAACACTGCATCCTGTGGGCAATAAATCACACAGTTGTCACATTCAAAGCACATACCGCAACTCATGCAGCGATTGCCCTCTTTGATAGCCTGTTCTTCGGTAATTGCCTCGATACGTTCTTCAAAATTGCCAAGCACGTCTTTTTCGCTGATGTGAATCTCGTTGCGTATTTCACGAGCTTCATACCCAAAATGCCCCTTGAACAATTCATCATGTGGAATTATCTGGGTTTCAGAACGATCCTCATAGTTATGAATAGCAAACTCTTCGTGGTCGGTGCCGCGCGTCTGCTGGTGATCATAATGTTCAGGATCCTTGCCGCGCTGATGCAGCTCGTTGAGCAGATTAAAGTGATTAACATCAACTTTTGGACGCCTGTCGAGAGCTTCGCCTGAAAGGAAGTGATCAATACTTTCAGCGGCAATTCGGCCATGGCCGATCGCAGTGGTCAACAGATGCGGTTTCAAAATATCGCCGCCGGCAAAATGTTTGTCTTTGCCATCTACCGAATACAACCCATCTGTCTTGATGAAGCCATTACCGGCATCCATCGATTCAAAGCCGTCAAAGTTACCAAACTGGCCAATCGCCGATATGACAATATCGCATTCGATTGTAAATTCAGTACCTTCAACCGGGATCGGGCGACCGCCCTCAAGGGTACATTTGCAAAGCTTCAAGGCAGTTGCCATGCCGTCGGCATCCTTGATCACCTCAAGCGGCATCACACCACCCTTGATGTCAACACCTTCGCGCAACGCATCTTCACGCTCGCGTTCTGCAGCGGTCATTTCTTCAAGCGGGAAAAGCGAGGTTAGCGTTGCCTGCATGCCTTCACGACGCAAACTGCCAGCAACATCCTGTGCGGCAAAATCGATGACTGAACCGCTCGGATGTTCCTTATCAGCCGAATGTGTGATGTGGCCCAAACGACGCGCAACCGATGCAACGTCGATGGATGTATCACCACCGCCAACAACCACAACCCGCGATGCTGTGCCTTTGACCCAGCCCTGGTTAAACGCATCAAGAAACTCAACACCATTCATACAGTTCGGAGTGCCTTCAAATCCGGGAATGGGCAAACCACGGCCGGATTGTGCGCCAATGCCCCAGAAAATTGCGTCAAACTGTTCTTCAATCTCATCCAGTGAAATGTCTTCGCCAACCTGGGTAGAGGTGCGCACTTCAACACCCATATCAATGATACGGTCAATTTCGGTGTCCAGCATGTCGCGCGGAGTACGATATCCGGGGATACCATAGCGCATCATGCCGCCAAGTTTTTCATGGTTGTCAAAAATTGTTACGCCGTGGCCGGCGCGGCGCAGGAACATTGCAGCCGTCAGGCCAGCAGGACCACCACCAATCACGGCTACTTTTTTGCCGCTTTCCTTTTCAGGGGAGCCCATAATTTTCAGATTGTTGTCCTTGGCCCAGTCGCCAACATATTGTTCAACTGCATTAATACCGACAAAATCGTCAACTTCGTTGCGGTTACAACCATCTTCACAAGGTGCCGGGCAAACACGGCCCATGGTCGAGGGAAAAGGGTTGGCGTCGACCATTCGGTTAAACGCATATTCCTGCCAGCTCATGCCTTCAACCGGTGGTTTGTCCATGCCGCGCGCTATCGACAACCACCCGCGAATCTCGTGGCCCGAGGGGCAAGAGCCCTGACAAGGTGGTGTCTTGTGCACATAGGTCGGGCACTTGTAAGACTTATCCTGCTGGAAGATCTTTTCCTCCAGATCCCAGTCGTCAGGCCGTTCCCCGCCTTCGTAGCGGGTAAAGGTCAGTTTCTTGTCTTGGGACATGTCATTCATGATCCATCTCCAGTTGCTGAAGCGCCATTCATTTCGGGCTCCATATCTTCATCATCATCGTCGTCCTCATCAATCTGGCCTTCCAGTACAATTGCATTGGAAACCAGCTGATGGGCTGAGAGAATAGCTTCTCGGTCGAAACCGAATTCCGGCATCATTTTGGCGAATTGTGTTTTGCAAATCGCGCAAATCGCGACCATGTGGGTCACACCAAAATCCCGCTCCACCTGTTGCAACGCGTGCATTCGCGGACTTGAACCCTTCTTGCGAATATCCATCAAATCGTCGGTCAACAATCCACCGCCGCCGCCGCAACACAGGGTTTTTTCGCGGATGGTTTCATCCGGCATGTCATAGTAATTATTGCAAACCGCTTTCAGCACATTACGCGGAATGTCAAACTGTCCGCCAGGCTTGTCGCCCATGCGTGATGCCCGTGAGACATTACATGAATCGTGGAAAGTGACACGATATTCGTCATTTTTAGACTTGTCGAACGTCAATTGATCCCGCTCGATCAAGTCCCATGTATATTCCAGAATATGCTGGGGGATCGGATAGTTCTGATCAAGAAAATCAAACGGTCCGGCAAGGGTATTGAGGAAGTTATACGCCACCCGCCAGGCATGGCCGCACTCACCAAATATGATACGTTTTACCCCGAGATCTTCCGCGGCCTTGCGAATACGATTGCACAAAACAGCCGTGTTTTCTTCAGAGCCAATAAACATGCCAAAGTTGGCCGCTTCCGAGGCATAGGAACTGACAGTCCAACTGGCGCCAGCAGCATGAAATACCTTGGCATAGCCCATAAGTCCGTCGATATGCGGTTCGGCAAAAAAGTCGGCGCTGGGAGTAATTAACAGAATATCAGCACCGTGTTCATCGACAGGGATACGGATTTCAAGGCCGGTTTCGTCCTCAAGATCCTCTTCCAGGTCTTCCATGGTCGCTTTCAGCGCTTTGGCGTTAAGACCAAGGTTATTTCCAACGTCCATCACCTTGCCGATGATTTCGTTACAATATTTTTGACCAACGCCAATGTGATCCATGATATCGCGGGCAGCCATCGAGATTTCAGCGGTATCAATACCATAAGGGCAAAACACCGAACAACGACGGCATTGCGAGCACTGGTGGTAATAGGAATACCAGTCATCCAGCACTTCGCGGGTGAGATCCACCGCACCAACCAGTTTTGGAAAATACTTGCCAGCAAATGTGAAATAACGGCGATAGACACTGCGCAACAAATCCTGGCGCGCAACCGGCATGTTTTTGGGATCACCGGAGCCCATGTAATAATGGCATTTATCGGTACAGGCGCCACATTTTACGCAAGTATCAAGATAAACTTTAAACGCCTTGTTGGTTTCGGCCAGATACCCCATCCGGGCAATAGCCTTTTCCTTCCAGTCATCAACCAGTTCACCGGGGAAACCGAGTTTGGTATTGTGATCAGGTGCTGCCAGAAACGGCTTGCTGCCCACCATAGCATCCGGCGTCATGCATGGCAGGGCCGTCGGATCATCAATGGATGTGCGCGATATTTTGTTATCAATTGCAAGTTCAACCATTGTGCTTACTCCTAACGACCGGCTGGCGCTGCGCCAACATGGCGTTTTTCACGGGCATTGTCCGCCTGTGTCCGTGACGGACTGAAAAACAGCCCCGGAACATGCAGGAGTTTCGATATCGGGAAGATAATCATCAACACAACCACAAGGCCGAGATGAACCAGCACAGGAAGATCCATCGGCAGCGGCTGCAGATTGAAACGAAGCAGCCCCAGGAAGAAGGTTTTTACAGCGACAATATCGGTTGGCAGAACGAACCTCATCATCAAACCGCTAAATCCGATTGCCATCAACAACAACAACATCAGATAGTCAGAAGGTGCTGAAATATAACGAACCCTGTTAACAACAATTCGGCGGATCAACAGACCGGTCAGGCCCAAGAACATCGCAAACCCGGCATATATGCCAACGGTTTGAAGCAATGACACCCACCACCAGACCGGATTGGTGAAATAACGCAGGTGACGAATGAGAACGAGGAGCAGCCCAAAATGGAACATCCAGCCAAACACCCAGATCCATTTATTTGACTTGAAAAGCGATTCAAAAAGCACCACTTCCCGAGCCATACGCAATACCACTCCGGTATTGGTCGTTGGTGCGGGCGTTACCACAACCTTCAATGGCGACGGCGTCCTCCAATAGATCCATATCTTTTGGGAAACTCCGGCCACCAGCAAAAACGTGGCAACATAAAACAGCAGCGCATAAAGCGTTGATATCAAGACACACCCCTCCCTTGGCTGGCCAATTTACCGGCCAGCAAAGTTATTCAAGACAATTTCGTTTGCGACTTAGACGCAGCCGGTTGGCTTAGGCAGTCCGGCAATCTTACAAGCCTGTTTGGCAGGTCCATACGGGAACAGGGTGTAAAGGTATTTATTGTTACCTTTTTCCTTGCCCATGGACTTTTTGACAGCTTTGATGAGCACCCGAACAGCCGGCGCAATCTGGTATTCTTCGTAATAATCACGAAGGAAATTCACGACTTCCCAATGCTCATCGTTCATGTCGATATTTTCGTCCTTGGCGATGAGGGCTGCCAAATCCTTGTTCCATGCACTCAGATCGGTGATGTAACCTTCTTCATCATGCTCGACGGTAGCGCCATTTACTTCATATGACATAGTTCTTTCCTTCTATCAGTTGTCACCGGATATTATTAGTCCGATGGGGTTCAAATATGTGCGTTCAGAGTTCGTTATAGCCAGGATTGCGTCTTGTCGTGTTCAACCGCCAATTCGACAAACCCGTTGTAATCTACAACATTCACTCCTTCCGCGAGTTTTGCTTCTCCCAAACCTCGCGCATTAAGGTCTGGCCCTAATGCATATATAGAAATATTCTTGTTTTCTTCCAGTTGTGCGGCCGCTGCAGTACCGGAAACAGCCCCATAAACCGCATCCTCAATCATCAACACCGCATCACCATGCGAAGCATGGGCAACACACGAACTCAACGATTGTTTTTCAAAAGGTGATTTGTTCACTGTATGCAAAATTGACATGTTTGTCGCCTCAAAAACTCAGTATAACATCTTGCTCGGCCATAACCGCGGCAAGCTCGGATCGGTTGACCAGATGGATGGAAGGTTTTTCTTCCCAATCATCATCCTCGTCTTCGTAAGTGATTTCCATCAGGTCATCCTCACTCAGTCCCCGCTCCTCGAGCGATTCCTTTTCGACGAACAGTTTGGTGACTTCAAAGTCTCCCAGAGCACGATAGGTTGGAGAGAAATTTTTCACCCCGATATCCGCCGTATCCTGCCCTTTCATCAACTGGAAAACCCCGTCATCAAGAAATGCCAACGAAACATCCTGTTCAAATGCTGCACCAATCAGCACCACTTCCAGTGATTCCAGTGCGTAGATCGTACCGTATGGAGCCTTGCGGTTTACATAAAGGAACTTCTTGATCGTTTGTTCGCCTGTATCAGCCATATCATTCATATCTAAACGCTCCCCTAATCGCCAAATGTTACCAGGCGATCGGATTGAATTCCGGCCTCGATTAACTGACCAAGCCCGGAAATCCTGAACCCCGGAGCAATATTATCTCCATCAAGTCCCTGCCGCTTGGCTTCATTTTCATCCATAATTCCCCGGCGCTGGGCTGCTGCAATGCAAACAACCATGTCGAGATCATATTTTTCGGCCAGTTCTGACCAGTTGCGCTGGATGTGCCGCTCATCTTGCGGCGGCACAGTCATGCGCGTGCCGACATTCACCCCGTCATGGTAGAAGAACACACGATAGACATCATGCCCCTTCTCCAAAACCGACTTGGTAAACTGATAGGCAGTATCAGCGGCCTGGTGCGTATAAGGCCCTTCATTGACAACAATACCGAATTTCACTTCGCAACTCCAATTAGTCTTGGTTCACCTGTTTTTGACCGGTCCGATCACTAGAACCGGACATGCGCAGATGCGTTCATCCGGTGACGGGCACCCGTCCAGGTATCAAGATGGTGCTTGGTGAACGCCAAATCAGTCATCTCAAAGAAACGCGGCCAGCCAATGCGCTCAATCCACTCACCCATACGCTCATAGTGACGCGCATTGTCTTTATAGGTGTAGAGAATCTTCATCACGATTTCCTCAACTTCCGGCCAGCGCGGCGGATTGTTGGGGAGATTGGCGACGACAAGCTTGTGGAATGTCGGCTTGGAACGGGCATTGGAATGTTTGCCGCCAACCCAGATCGCAATTTTGGTGGAATCTTCACCATTGATCTGCATCGGTGGGCAAGGCGGATAGCAGGCACCGCAACAAATACATTTTTTCTCGTCAACTTCGAGCGAAGGCTTGCCATTGACCATTGCCGGGCGAATGGCCGCTACCGGGCAACGCGCAACAACAGCCGGGCGCTCACAGGTATTGGCAACCAGATCATGGTTGATCTTTGGTGGCTTGGTATATTGCACGTTAATCGCAATATCGCCCTGACCACCACAGTTGATCTGACAGCAAGATGTGGTAATGCGAACCCGGTTGGGCATCTCTTCCTTGATGAATTCCGAATGCATCCGGTCCATCAGGCTTTTCACAACGCCGGAAGCGTCAGTGCCCGGAATATCGCAGTGCAGCCAACCCTGGGTATGGGAAATCATCGAAACCGAGTTTCCGGTACCGCCGACGGGGAACCCCTTAGCTTCAAGCGCCTCGATCAGCGGCGCAATCTTGTCTTCGCTGCTGAGCATAAATTCCATGTTGCTTCGGGTGGTAAAGCGGAAATGGCCTTCAGCATACTTGTCTGCAATATCACAAAGCAGGCGCAAGGTATAAACGTCGGTCTGACGCTGGGTACCGGCACGCACAGTCCAAACCGTATCGCCGGACTTAGACACATGCCGCAGCACACCCGGGCGAGGACGGTCATGCCAGTCCCAGTTGCCATAATTGGCAATCAGCTTTGGATGCATATACTGAAATGGATCCGGAACACCAGATTCAACCGGAGTACGCGGTGTTGTTGCAATATTCATGAATTCCTCCAATAGGAAAGCGAACCCTGACAACCCTCGTTAAAAGGGCTCGCAATTAAACTCTTTCAGCAAATGGCCGGCAGCCTATTCGGCCGCAACAACCTGATCATCTTCTTTGGCTTTTTTGCGCGCGAAGTATTTCTCTGCTTCTTCAGTGAAATCATCGGTGCGAACATAGCTCGAAGTCCGTGGATGATTAACCATGTTCGGATCCGGCTCGATCTCCATCGCCTCAAGGAAGGATGGCAGGCCAATACGGTCAATGGTTTCACCAATACGTTCATGCTCAAGCGCATTGTCAGCAAAAAATTCCATAATTTCGCCAGCAAATTCAGTCAGCTTCTCAAAGTCCTCATCAGATTCAAGCTTCATGAACGGCACAACCATGGTGCCCATCAGATCACCAACCTTCAGCGAACGCTTGCCGCCAATCATAATCGACACACCCTTGTCATCCCCAGGCGAAAGCGCCTTGTTCATAACGTTGATGCAGTGCATGCAGCGCACACAACTCTGATTGTCGATTTCAAGACTGTCGTCGTCGTGCAGACTGACCGCACGGGTCGGGCACATCGAAACCACATGGTCAATCGTATATTTACGACCGTGCTCGTTGATGTATTCCTTGACTTCGTCCTGATTAATCTTGATGTCATCGCGCCACGTGCCGATCACAGCAAAGTCTGCCCGGTGAATGGCGTTCACACAGTCATTACCACAACCGGAGAACTTGAACTTGATCTTGTAAGGGAACGAAGGACGGTGCATTTCATCAACATATTCGTTGATGATACCCCGCAATGCGCGCTGCTCGTCATAATTGGACATCTCACAACGTGCAGCACCAACACAGCTCATTGCCGTACGCATACACGCACCGGCGCCACCAAGGTCAAAACCAACCTTGTTGAATTCATCAAAGGCCAGCTGGGTATTTTTGGTTGTAGCACCCTGGAACATGATGTTGCCGGTCTGCCCGTGAAAAGCGATCAGGCCTGAACCATACTCTTCCCAGATGTCGCACAACTTGCGCATGATCTTGGTATCATAGTGGTTGCCTGCGGGAGGCATCACACGAAGGGTGTGAAACTCCTTCGATTCAGGAAACTTGTCAGCAACCTCTGAGAAACGGGGGATAATACCACCGCCATAGCCATAAACACTGACCACACCGCCTTTCCAGAAGCCGGTTTTCTTTTCATAGGAATGCTCAAGCTGCCCTAGAAGGTCATTCATCATGGGTGCGTATTGCTTGCCCTCCGAATCACGCAATCGTTTAAGACCGGTGATGAAACTCGGCCACGGGCCTGTCTCCAACTCATCAAGCAAAGGTGTTACATGCTTGCCGTTTTCATCAGTTTTGCCGTACGAAATATTATCGTCGCTCATTTTTGGATATCCCTCCGTCGGTCCGCAGCATTTATCGCGGTTTTCTTCCAGTTTATTACGCAATGTTGTTCTAACAACATTACGCTGTTAATTTGATCAGACCAAACACGGACTCCCATTCCATATTAGGTCTTGCATTTCGCGTTCTTATATTCTTACATTCAAATATTGATATGTACAACAAAAAAGTTTGCACCAACCCTCAATGCGTCACATTGACATGAATTCTTCACAGGTTGGTTTTGACTTCAAATTCAACAAAAACAACCCTCAAGAGATTGAATCGTGCCTCTTATAACAGAAAATTCTAATATAATCGAGAGCAAGGATACGCCGTTCGACCTGAAAAATCACGATGCATATTTGGCATGGCGGTCGAAAAAACTGGAAAATTATCCAACTGATTCCACCAAACTGGTTGTGGATATCGCAGATCTTGGCACAATTTCTGACAAGGAATTACGTTTGATGCAGAAAATTCTGCAAAAAACAAACATGGTCATCTATAATTTTAAGGGTGATTCAGGCGATGAGACAGCCACAAAAAAGAGCCTGCGCGAACTGGCTCAGAACTTCGGACTTGATACCAGTGAGGCCCACCGGTCTGCCGGAGAAGAACGCATTGTTGCATTGGAAGTCAGCGACACGGGCAGCAAACGTGGGTATATCCCCTATTCCAACAGACCATTAAACTGGCACACAGACGGCTATTATAATGCACGGGGCGAAGAAATCGGTGCATTTCTCTTGCATTGCGCGCGTGACGCGACAAAAGGTGGGCGAAACCAGTTGCTCGACCCGGAAATAGCCTATATTCGGCTGCGCGATGAAAACCCGGCCTATATCGAAGCGCTCAGTCACCCGCAGGCAATGACCATACCTTTTAATAAAGAAGCGGACGGAACCGTGCGGCCTGACAGTGTTGGGCCTGTATTCAGCCTTACCGACAACGGCGCGCTCACCATGCGATATACCGCCCGCACCCGCAGTATATCCTGGCGTGATGACAATATGACCGCCCGGGCGGTTGAATTCCTCAACCATTTGCTTGGGGACAATGAACCGTTGATCCAGACAATCAAGATGCAGCCCGGTCAGGGCATGATCAACAACAATGTATTGCACAACCGCACTGGCTTTGAAGACGGCGAAACCGGTCACGGTCGCCTGCTTTACCGGATACGATTTCACCAGCGGGTTCAAGACACCCGACAACCGACAAATCAAGAGGGCTAATCCAATGAAACTCAGTGAACTGATCATTGTCCATAAAGAAGTCGAAACATTTGCAGAACTTGAAAAACTGGTCGCCCATTTGGGTGAATCAGGTGAAATGTTTCTCGAATATGATGTAAAACCTGATTACCGCGACACCCCAAAACGGTGGGAATGGCGACTGGAAGGCAGCTTTTATCGCGGCATAAAACATGATGAAGAAGAAAAGGGTGCCCTCGATGATAAATGAGACACGCGTAACCGACATAGATCAAATTGATCTGCCCTATGGCCACACGGTAAAACTTACCGAGGTTGAATATGAAAACGGCATGCAGGTCTTGCGGATGAAATTCCGCGAGAACAAACGCTTTACGGTGCTGGATATTGATCCAACAAGAGCCGAAATTTTTGGTAACGCACTGATCGAATGGGCTAAAAATTCCAACCAACCCGATTCACAGGCAGAATCAGAAGCCGAATAGCCGAATCAGCAAGATTGAACGCCCCAGGAACAAGTACAATGGACCACCTCCCCGTATTTCTCGATGTAAAAAACCGCAAGATTGTTGTCTGCGGTGAAGAAACCATTGCCGCGCGACGGGTCGAAGCTTCGCTTCGTGCCGGTGCCAACGTACATTTGTTTGCCAAAAATCCGGGTGGAGAGTTTCACAAACATCTTACCCACAAAAGCCTGGTTCATCACCAAAGAGAAGCCACGGCCAAAGACCTCGATGGCGCATTGATTGCTTATGGTGCCAGTGAGGACGCTGAGGAAAATAAACGGCTTTATCATCTTGCCAAAGCGCAAGACATTTTGGCCAACGTGGCCGATGTGACCGAATATTGTGATTTTATCACTCCTTCGGTAATCGACCGCAACCCCCTGGTGGTGGCCATATCTTCCAGTGGCAATGCGCCTATTCTTGCCCGTATTCTGCGCGCCCGGATAGAAAGCATGCTACCGGCATCCTATGGCCGACTGGCAAAATTTGCCGGCGGGTTTCGCGACCGGGTGATGAAGCATATTGCAAAACCCGAGGGACGCCGCAATTTCTGGGAGCAGGTAATTGACGGTTCGGTCGGCGATCTGTTCATGGCTGGTGATGAAGACCAGGCCGCAGAAAAACTGCTGATACAACTGGATGAAGCCGCCAACGAGAAGGAAATCGCCAAAAAGGGAGCCGTGTTTCTGGTTGGTGCCGGACCGGGTGATCCCGACCTTTTGACATTCCGTGCGCTGCGCCTGATGCAACGCGCCGATGTGGTGGTTTATGATCGTTTGATCGGCGACGACATCATGGGTTTTGTGCGTCGCGATGCCGAACGGATCTATGTCGGTAAAATGCCAAACCAGCACACCATGTTGCAGGAAGATATTTCCCAATTGCTGGTTGATCTGGCAAAGCAGGGTAAAAATGTCTTGCGCCTGAAAGGCGGCGATCCGTTTATCTTTGGCCGCGGCGGTGAAGAAATGGACCTTCTGGCTGAAAACAACATTCCGTTTCAGGTGGTGCCGGGCATTACCGCGGCTTCTGGCTGCTCAACCTATTCCGGCATCCCGCTGACCCATCGCGACCACGCGCAATCCTGTGTTTTTGTCACGGCCCACGGCAAGGACGGGGTGCTTGAGTTGGACTGGAACAATCTGGTGCAACCGGCGCAAACTGTTGTGGTTTACATGGGACTTTCCAGCCTCGGAATATTAATGGAACAACTGGCCCGGCATGGCGCCGATCCCAAAACACCGGCAGCGGTTGTTGACAAGGGCACCCGCCCCGACCAGCGCATTGTGACCGGCACCATTGAGGACCTCAACGAAAAAGTTCAGGCCGCCGGTTTTGATGGACCATCAATGATCATTATTGGTTCGGTGGTGACTTTGCGCGAAAAACTGCGTTGGTTTGGCGCGACCGACGATCAGGAGCATTCGTTCAGCCTGACAGCAAGGGACGATCTGTAAATTCCCTCGCCGTAATTGGCCAGGCTATTTTGAGGCGTTGAACTGCTCAAGATCGCGGGTCAGTTTTTCTTCCAGATCAACAAGGTCCTGCGGTACGGGCATGCCAAGCGCGCGCAATTCGTTGAGTTTTTCAAGCGTCTGTTCGTGCAATTCCCACAAGTCCTCCGGCTGGTTTTCCATCTGGACCAGCAGCATTGCAATTTCTGATTTCAACCGATCAAAGGCCATAATAATTTCTCCTGATGAAGCTTCATGTTATCTGGCTGTAAAATCGGTTGCCTTGATGCAGATCAGCATCCTTCCCTAAAATAACCGGCGAATATATCGGCAGAATTATGAGGCCTTATGCCGATTTTGCCGAACTATTTGATTTCCGCCATTTATCAATCTTGGAAATCAGAGAATGGGGTGATACCGGTTTTGGTAAATAGTCATCCATGCCTGCGTCTAGGCATTTTTCCATATCCCCTGTGAGGGTATGAGCGGTAACCCCGATGATTGGCACACGATTGTCTGAATCGGCTTCCATTTCCCGAATTTTTTGAGTGGCCTCAAATCCATTCATTATTGGCATAGATACATCCATCAATATCAGCTGCGGCTTGAGTTTTTTGAAATACTCAACACCGTCGCGGCCATTGTTAGCAATGACGAAACTCAATTTCGCTTCAAGCAGGATTTGCTCAAATACCATCTGGTTGACTTCATTGTCTTCGCATACCAGTACGTCACAATTTCGAGGTTGTTCAAATTTGTTTGATACAGAATAATGGAGATTACCTTTTTCAGTATTCGTCACATGGTTTTCATCGGACTGCAATTGTTCGCAACAATCCTTTTTTGCCAAATTCAACCTGCTATCCCTGTTCTCTTGCAATACCTGAATGAGAGTTTCCAGTAAAAGCGAAGATCGGGTAGGTTTTACCAGATGGCCCTGAATACCGAGAGACGCAAAAGATGCTCCGTCTTCAGTTTGGTCCACCGATGTCAGCATAATTATAGGTACATCACTGATCGTCGCGTCCGCCTTGATCGCTGTGACCACATCAACACCCGTCATTTCGGGCATGTGATGATCTAGAATTATCGCGTCAAACCTAATTTCTTCTGCCACAGAATTTCGAAGCGCTGACAATGCCGATGCGCCACTGGAAACTGGGACATGAATAAACCCCCAGGACTCCATTTGTTCATTAAGTATAGACAGGTTTACTTCATTATCATCGACAACCAGAATTCTTGAGCCAGTAACATCTATTGGTGCGCGTTTTCTTGCTGGAGCATCGCTGTGAACAGGTAAATCGATCGAAAACCAGAATGTTGAGCCACCAAACGAGTTGCTTTCAACGCCCATATCACCGCCCATGAGTTTGACAAGCGATGAAGATATAGCCAGCCCCAGTCCGGTGCCCTCATGTTTTCGTGTGGCACTTTCATCCACCTGGCTGAATTTCTCAAAAACCTTGTCCCGCATCTCCACAGGAATACCAATTCCCGTATCTTCGATTCGAAATGTCAATTGAGTGGTAACTGCCCCATCAGCCGAGCCGGATCTACCGGTAACATCAACAAACACATGACCAACTTCGGTAAATTTAACTGCGTTTCCCATCAAATTAGTAACAATTTGGCGAAGTCTGCCAACATCACCAACCAACATTTCCGGCAGATCAGGATCTATGCGAACGGCCAGTTCAAGGTTCTTTTCTGCCACCCGCGATGACACCAGCGTAGCAACATCCTCGATTGAATCACGTAAATTGAATGGCGCCGGATCAAGAGTCATCTGACCCGCATCAATTTTGGAAAAATCAAGTATATCATTGATGATGGTAAGCAGTGACGCACCGGATTTAACAATCACATCGGTAAACATCTTCTGTTTGGCATTCAGTTTAGTTTTAGCCAGCAACTCGGCCATTCCCATGACACCATTCATCGGTGTGCGAATTTCGTGACTCATATTGGCAAGAAATTCTGATTTCGCACGATCGGCAGATTCTGCGACTTGACGCGCTTCATCAAGCTCTACGCTACGGGCAATTTGGATTCTTTGCCGATCCATTTCCCTTCCATGCCGCACAAACGCATATGCCGGAAATGCAATCGCCGCAAGAAACAGCCCGATTAAAATCAAAACAGAATTTGCAAACTCATTTCTGAACGCTACCTGTTTGCTGCTGACGTCAACATAAACTTCAACAATTGCAATTGGTTTTCCATCAAGGATAACCGGGAGATAGGTTTCTGCGTACAAAGGAGGTCGTTTTGGTGGCATACCTTCTGCAACTTTTGTGTAGGGACGGCCAGTTTTCAGAACATTCGAAGCCTTGGTGTTGTGGTCGCCAAGCGAAGGACCACCAGAATCCTCTTTTTCCAACTCATCTGAAATTAGTCGAAGTCGCCCACTTGAATCGAACAACTTAAATCTGAACACATTGCCTATCTGGCGAGCCGCCTCAATTTGGTTTTTGCTCTTTTCAGTAAGTCGTACACCACTGGCAATTTGTTCAAGATTGTCAATATTTTTTGCCAGGTGTTGCGCCCAAAGCTCCGCAGCAGTTTCCGCATCTTGTCTTACCAGCTTGTCAACAGTATTACCCATGATCCAATAGATACCGCCGAACAATATCATCAACATGACAGCAATCGAAGCAACAAGCTCGACAGTTGTAGATTTAGTTTTAAAAAACATGAGGCCCCTCCAGAGGTAATTTCTGTAAAACTATCTGAATTTTGTTAACAATTTGGCAAATCATGCCAATTGTTAATAGTTCATCAGTAACTATCTGAATTCAAATATTAAATACTGAATGAAAGGGGGCGACAAATTAGATAAATTTCAAGCGCAGTAATTATCTGCCGAAACACTGGCATAGCGTGTGGCTTGCTTGCCGTAATAGGCCACATGGCGCGGATTGATATTGGCAACTGGTAAAATGACCAAAATATCAACTGTACCAAACTGCCGGTCAATGACCGCCTCACCGCTGGTCCAGGCTCCCAGCCGCAAATATCCCTTGATCAACGGTGGTAATGTATGAAAAGCCGCTTTGGGATCAATGTCCAATGGCTTTTTCAAATTCATCGAGAAACTTGCATCAGCTGTTGCCGGTGCGTTCCAGTGGTCCGGTGCCCGGTGATTGTGAAACAGATAGGATAACGGCTCGGCAAACTGGTGATAGTCTGTTCCCAGAAAAGACGCACAGCCGATCAATACATCGGTATCCCGGTCAATCGCATAGGCCCACATCGCGTGCCACAACAGCTCCATGCACCGGCGGGTGCGCCAGTTGGGCGACACGCAGGTGCATGGA
>JALTNS010000282.1:0-2568 GCA_027000565.1 Rhizobiaceae bacterium
TATCAATTGCGGTGGCCGTTTGGGCGGAGCTGAAATTGCCCGCATGGAATGGTACCGCGAGGGCCGGGTTCCACTTCATACAATGCGCGCCGATATAGATTATGGCACAGCAGAAGCTGCAACCGCTTATGGGATTTGCGGCGTAAAGGTTTGGATTTTCAAGGGCGAAATTCTTGAGCATGATCCAATGGCTTCCGAGCGCCGCGCGATCGAAGGTCAGGAACAGGGTTCCGGCGGAGGTCGTCGTTCGGGCGGCCCACGCAGGTAATTTGAGGACTTAAAGAGATGCTGCAACCAAAGCGCACAAAATTTCGCAAGCAACACAAGGGTCGCATCCATGGCAATGCCAAGGGTGGTACATCATTGACTTTTGGTGCCTATGGCTTGAAAGCCATGGAGCCTGAGCGTATTACGGCCCGTCAGATCGAAGCTACCCGTCGTGCCATCACCCGTCACATGAAACGTGCCGGGCGTGTGTGGATACGGATTTTCCCCGATGTGCCGGTTTCTTCCAAGCCTACCGAAGTCCGTATGGGTAAGGGCAAGGGTTCACCGGAATATTGGGCAGCGCGTGTGGCTCCTGGCCGCATCATGTTCGAGATTGATGGTGTGAACGAAACAACCGCACGTGAGGCGCTTCGCCTTGGTGCCCGTAAATTGCCGATCAAAACCCGTTTTGTTCAGCGAATTACTGACTGATAATTTTAAAAGTGACGAGAAAGGTTGAGGCAATGAAGCCCAGCGACATTCGTGCAATGACAGATGACCAGCTTAAGGATGAGTTGGTGAAATTGAAAAAAGAGCAGTTTAACCTGCGGTTTCAGCGTGCCACGGGCCAGCTCGAGAATACTTCTCGGGTGCGCCAGGTTCGCCGCGATATCGCTCGTATTCAGACAATAGCCCGCGTCAAGCAGGCAGAGGCTGCCCAGGCGTAAGCCTTGGGTGATTGAAGGAAAATACCATGCCGAAACGCATTCTGCAGGGCACTGTTGTCAGTGACAAAAATGATAAAACCGTGGTTGTGAAGGTGGAGCGCCGCTTTACTCATCCACTGTTTAAAAAGACCGTGCGTCGTTCGAAAAATTACAAGGCACATGACGAAGCCAATGCCAAAAAAGTCGGTGATTTGGTTTCCATTCAGGAAAGTCGGCCGATTTCGAAAGACAAGCGCTGGATTGTCATTGATGAGGCGAAAAGTGCTTAGGCACCGGACCGCAGTTTATGGATTGAGCCTTAAATGGCTGGATTGAAAATGTAATATAAGGCACCCGTTGAAGGTGCCGTTGATTAGAGAAGAACAGACATGATTCAGATGCAGTCCAATCTCGAGGTTGCCGACAATTCAGGTGCCAAGCGTGTCATGTGCATCAAGGTGCTTGGTGGCTCGAAACGTAAATATGCTTCTGTTGGTGATACAATTGTTGTCTCGATCAAGGAAGCAATTCCGCGCGGACGCGTAAAAAAGGGCGATGTTGCAAAAGCTGTCGTTGTTCGCACCCGTAAAGATATTCAACGTGCCGATGGCAGTGTCATTCGTTTTGATGGCAATGCTGCTGTGTTGGTTGATGCAAAAAAAGAGCCAATTGGTACCCGTATTTTTGGGCCGGTGCCGCGTGAACTTCGTGCAAAAAAGCATATGAAGATCATCTCTTTGGCACCTGAAGTGCTGTAAGGAATTTGTGAGATGCAAAAGATACGCAAAGGCGACGAGGTCGTCGTGCTTACCGGTAAAGACAAGGGTCGCAAAGGCAATGTGCTGCGCGTTATCCCGAAAGAAGGCCGGGCAATCGTTCAGGGAATTAACATGGTCAAGCGCCACACTCGTCAAAGTGCGACGCAAGAGGCTGGAATTATTTCCAAGGAAGCTGCAATTCAGTTGTCAAATATTGCAATTGCTGATCCTAAAGACGGAAAACCCACCCGGGTTGGTTTTAAATCAGCAGACGACGGCCGCAAGGTTCGGTTTGCAAAACGCTCTGGAGAAATGATCGATGGCTGAGGCAAAATATGAGCCACGCCTGAAAAAGCATTATTCGGCTGTTGTACAGCCCAAGATGCTTGAGCAGTTCGGCTATAAAAACCCGATGCAAATGCCACGTATTGACAAAATCGTGCTGAATATGGGCGTCGGAGAATCCACAGCGGATTCCAAGAAGGCCCGCATTGCGGCAGCTGACCTGACATTGATTGCCGGTCAAAAAGCTGTGGTTACACGGGCGAAAAAATCGATCGCCACCTTTAAAGTGCGTGAAGATATGCCGCTTGGCGCGAAAGTTACCCTGCGCGGTACAAGAATGTATGATTTCCTTGATCGTCTTATCAACATTGCGCTGCCGCGCGTGAGAGACTTTCGTGGATTGAACCCAAAGAGCTTTGATGGTCGTGGCAACTTTGCCATGGGTATTAAGGAACACATTGTGTTCCCGGAAATTGACTACGACAAGGTCGATCAGATCTGGGGCATGGACGTTATCGTTTGCACGACAGCTGAAACGGATGATGAAGCACGCGCCCTGTTGGCCGCTTTCAACTTCCCATTTCCGCAATAGGGCCGCAATAGGGCCCGTA
>JALTNS010000282.1:2578-7536 GCA_027000565.1 Rhizobiaceae bacterium
CCGTAGTAGTGGAAAAAAGACATTCAGTTCAGCCGTAACGGCATACGAATAGAAGGAAAACATGATGGCGAAAGTTAGCGCGGTCGAAAAAGGTAAAAAAGTACGCAGGTCAGTGGCGAAGTTCGCTGACAAGCGTGCGGCACTTAAAGCAATAATTCAGGACAAGACTTTGCCCATGGATGAGCGTTTTAAGGCCCAGTTGAAGTTGAATGAATTGCCTCGCAGTTCCAGCAAGGTGCGTATTCGTAATCGCTGTGAAGTTTCTGGTCGGCCACGTGCCTACTATCGCAAAGTCAGGATGTCTCGTATTGCGCTGCGTGAACTCGGCTCCCAGGGGAAAATTCCTGGCATCGTGAAATCCAGCTGGTAAGGAAAATCAGATATGTCTATGACTGACCCACTCGGAGATATGCTTACCCGCATCCGCAATGCCTTGATGCGCGGCAAGTCCACTGTTTCCAGTCCTGCTTCATCCTTGCGGGCACATGTTCTTGATGTGCTTCAGGCCGAAGGCTATATTCGCGGTTACACCCGCGTTGACCATAGCAATGGCAAGGCTGAACTTGATATTGAGCTTAAATATTTCGAAGGGACACCGGTAATTCGTGAAATTACCCGTGTTTCGAAACCGGGCCGCCGGGTTTATTCGTCGGTGAAATCTATACCGCGCATCGCGAATGGTTTGGGTGTGTCGATTATTTCGACTCCCAAGGGTGTAATGGCCGACCATGATGCACGGGAACAAAATGTGGGTGGCGAGGTTCTCTGCCAGATCTTCTGATTTGCAGGGTGTCTCACAATAACCGAACAGGCTAAAAACTATGTCGCGGATTGGTAAAAAATCGATTGTTGTCCCGGAAGGGGTAACAGCAACGCTTGAGGGCCAGAAGGTCGTCGCCAAAGGTCCAAAGGGCGAATTGTCCTTTGTGGTCAATGACGATGTGCTGGTAAAAATGGAAAATGGCGAGTTCATGGTTAATCCCAGGAACAATACCAAAAACGCACGGTCCCAGTGGGGCATGTCGCGGACTATGATTTCCAATATTTTTACCGGGGTCAAAGACGGCTTTCATAAAACACTGGAAATCAACGGCGTTGGTTATCGCGCTGCGATGCAGGGTAACAAATTGCAGTTGTCGCTTGGGTTTTCACATGAGGTTCTCTACGAGATTCCTGATGGTGTGGAGATCAAGGTGACCAAGCCCACCGAAATTGTTGTGTCAGGTTTTGACAAACAGGTTGTTGGTCAGGTGGCTGCAGAAATTCGCAAGTATCGCCCACCGGAGCCTTATAAGGGCAAGGGTGTTAAATACTCTGATGAATATATCTTCCGCAAGGAAGGCAAGAAGAAGTAAGGCACTGAAGTTATGGCAAATTCTTCAAAAACTAAACAACGTCGCGCATCGCGCGTTCGTCGTGATCTGAAAAAAGTGGCCAATGGTCGCGCCCGGTTGAGCGTCTATCGTTCTTCGCAGAATATCTATGCGCAGGTGATAGACGATGAAAACGGTCACACCCTTGCAGCTGCTTCTACATTAGAAAAAGGCAAGGCAAAGGATGCCAAAGGTGGCAATGTGGCGGCGGCAACTGCGGTTGGCAAATTGATCGCCGAACGGGCATCCAAGGCAGGCATAAAGGAAGTGGTTTTTGACCGCGGATCTTATCTCTATCATGGCCGCGTCAAGGCACTGGCAGAAGCAGCGCGCGAAGGCGGGTTGATTTTCTAATTAGTATTACACAAGGGCATTCACCGATAAGAATGCCTTTGGTGCTCCGGAAAAGAATAAAGGTTTAAGGATATGGCACCGAGACAACAGCGAAATGATCGCGAAGAGCGTGACAGCGAATTTGTCGACAAACTGGTTCACATTAACCGTGTGGCCAAAGTGGTCAAAGGCGGTCGGCGTTTTGGTTTTGCAGCCCTGGTGGTTGTTGGCGATCAAAAAGGCCGCGTAGGTTTTGGTCACGGCAAGGCGCGTGAGGTGCCGGAAGCGATTCGCAAGGCCTCAGAAGCTGCAAAACGGGATATGATCTTCGTGCCATTGCGCGACGGGCGCACTTTGCATCACGATGTTAAAGGTCGCCACGGTGCCGGCAAGGTTGTGCTGCGTTCAGCTCCTCCGGGAACCGGAATTATTGCCGGTGGCCCCATGCGCGCTGTATTCGAAACTGTTGGCATGTCCGATGTGGTTGCCAAGTCCATTGGTACATCCAATCCATACAACATGGTTCGCGCCACATTTGAGGCTCTCAAGCGTCAGATGCATCCACGCGATATTGCGGCTCAGCGCGGATTGAAATTCTCAACTCTCCAGGCGCGCCGCCGCGATCTGGTTGGATCGGAAGAATAATCACGGATCAGTGCTCGCACTGTGACTTTGAAATGAAAACGATTGCACCTATATTCGTTTGATGAATTGAGTGCAGGGCAGATATGATGAGGGAGCCAGCCACGCTGGTTGTTAACATGGCTGACAAGAAACCAGGCAAAACGGTAACCGTCCAGCAGACAGGTAGCCCGCTCCGCCGCAGACACGATCAACGTGCGACGTTGATTGGTCTGGGATTGAACAAAATGAACCGCCGCAAAACGCTGGAAGATACTCCAGCTGTTCGTGGCATGATCCGCAAAGTCTCGCACATGGTGCGGGTCGTTGACGAAGTTTGATTGCGCCAGGGACATCCCACAGGCAGAGGTATTAGAGAAATGAAACTCAATGAAATCAATGATAACGATGGCGCACTTCAATCCAGGAAACGCGTCGGTCGTGGTATCGGTTCCGGCAAGGGCAAAACCGGCGGTCGCGGTGTAAAGGGTCAGAAATCCCGTTCCGGTGTGGCGATCAAGGGTTATGAAGGCGGGCAAATGCCAATTTACCGCCGCTTGCCAAAACGCGGATTTACCAATATTTTCGGAACTGACTATAATATTGTTTCAATTGGTCGTGTTGAGCAGGCGGTTGAGGCTGGTAAGCTGGATGCCAAAAGCCCGATCACTGCTGATGCCCTGAAAGAGGCGGGTGTTATTCGCCGGATTAAAGACGGTGTTCGTTTGCTCGCTGATGGCGATGCCAAAAGCAAGCTGACATTCGATATTGCAGGCGCTTCCAAGGCTGCAATTGAAAAAATTGAAAAAGCGGGTGGCAAGGTAAACTTGCCAACTCGGGAAGAAAAAGCAGACGCATAGTCGAAGCTGATTTTCCCAACCGCTCAACAAAGACCGGAGACATAGATGGCATCGGCAGCAGAGCAACTCGCGGCTAACTTGAATTTTTCGTCGTTTTCCAAGGCGACCGAGCTCAAGAAACGCATCTGGTTTACGCTTGGCGCTTTGATCATCTATAGACTGGGGACCTATATTCCGCTGCCGGGGATTAATCCCGAGGCTTTTGCCCAGGCGTTTGAGCAACAGAGTCAGGGCGTGCTTGGCCTGTTCAATATGTTTTCCGGTGGTGCGGTTGAGCGACTGGCAATTTTTGCACTGGGTATTATGCCGTATATTTCGGCATCAATCATCATTCAGTTGATGACATCTGTTGTGCCGACGCTCGAGCAACTTAAGAAAGATGGTGAGCAGGGCCGCAAAATCATCAACCAGTATACCCGTTATGGTACGGTTATTCTGGCCACCCTTCAGGCTTATGGCATTGCTGCAGGCCTTTCCGGATCTGGCAATATTGTTAATGATCCAGGCTGGTTCTTCATGCTTTCTGCGGTTATTACGCTGGTAGGCGGCACCATGTTCCTGATGTGGCTGGGCGAACAGATCACCGCACGAGGAATCGGTAACGGTATCTCGCTGATAATTTTCGCGGGAATTGTTGCCGCATTGCCGACAGCTCTTGCACAATTGATGGAGGCTGCGCGAACGGGGGCAATTACTACCATAATTTTATTGGTGGTACTGGTTGTTGCCCTTTCACTGATTGCCCTTGTGGTATTTGTTGAACGCGCCCAGCGCCGGTTGCTGATCCAGTATCCAAAACGCCAGGTTGGCAACAAAATGTTTCAGGGCGATTCTTCGCATTTGCCGCTGAAACTCAACACCGCCGGTGTTATCCCGCCAATCTTTGCCTCATCACTGTTGTTGTTACCGGTAACGATTGCCAATTTTGCCGCCACATCTGAAGTGCCTGGTTGGCTTGGTGTCATCATCGCTTCACTAGGGCGCGGACAACCGTTGTATTTGTTCACCTATGCCAGTCTGGTAATATTCTTTGCCTTTTTCTATACCGCGATCGTATTCAGCCCGAAAGATACGGCTGACAATCTGAAAAAGCACGGCGGGTTTATTCCAGGCATCCGTCCGGGCGAACGAACCGCCAGCTATATCGACTATGTGCTAACTCGCATAACAGTTGCCGGTGCGCTATACCTTGTGTTTGTCGTCCTTATCCCGGAAATGTTCATGTCGAATATGGGGATATCCGTGTTCCTTGGGGGAACATCGCTACTGATCATGGTGAGTGTAACAATGGATACTGTATCGCAAGTTCAAGGTCATCTTTTTGCCCAGCAATATGAGGGACTGGTTAAGAAATCGAAGCTGCGTGGAGGAAAGCGCAGACGATGAGACTTATCCTCATCGGGCCGCCGGGTGCGGGAAAGGGGACGCAGGCTTTACGGCTTGCCGATAGTCACAAAATACCACACCTTTCCACAGGTGATATGTTGCGCTCAGCAATTGCTGATGGAACAGATGTTGGCAAACGCGCCCAGGCGATAATGGATGCCGGAAAGCTGGTGTCCGATGAAATCGTCAACAAGATCGTATCAGACAGAATCGATGAAGCAGATTGTTCCGGCGGGTTTATACTCGATGGTTATCCTCGAACTCTGGCGCAGGCTGATTCTGTTGGTGAGATATTTGAACAAAAAGAACTGTCACTTGATGCGGTTGTCGAATTGCGGGTCGACGATGATGCGTTGGTGGAACGAATCACCGGGCGGTTTTTGTG
>JALTNS010000282.1:7546-15398 GCA_027000565.1 Rhizobiaceae bacterium
GGGCTATCATGACCGCTACAAACTTCCTGTGG
Source organism: Rhizobiaceae bacterium (assembly GCA_027000565.1). GTDB lineage: Bacteria > Pseudomonadota > Alphaproteobacteria > Rhizobiales > Rhizobiaceae > SZUA-100. Next base: position 7,579 of record JALTNS010000282.1, read on the forward strand.
TGGATGGCATTTGCGACAAGTGTGGTTCGACCGATTTCAAACGTCGCCCGGATGACATCGAAGACACGGTTCGGGTGCGGCTGTTTACCTATTACAAACAAACTTCACCGCTGATTGGTTATTACTATGCAAAACGCAAGTTGCTGCGGGTGGATGGTATGGGAAGCATCGACGATGTAACTCATGAAATCGAGAAAGTTCTCGAACAACTTTAATGTTGAAATAATTGAAAGGAAGCGGTTGACGAATAAGGGTATAAACCGCTAATACCATCGAAATTCTCGACAGGTTCATGATCGGGCGCAGCTTCGCAAGAATTGCTGTTCCGGTCATTAGTGTTGTGGAAATGCAAGAATTCATCTTACCTTCTTGGTACTGACAAACGGGCGACACTAATTGTGGTGTGGTTCTGGTGACTATCAGGCTTTGTCCTGAATGATAAGGAGAGTGGACGTGGCTCGTATTGCTGGCGTCAATATACCGACGAACAAGCGCACTGTAATTGCGCTTCAGTACATTCACGGCATCGGCAATAAAATTGCCGGTGAGATCGTAGAAAAAGCGGGTATTCCGCTTGATCGTCGTGTCAATGCACTGTCGGATTCTGAAGTGCTTCAGATTCGCGAAATCATTGATCGTGATTACATGGTTGAAGGTGACCTTCGCCGTGAAAAATCGATGAATATCAAACGCCTGATGGACCTTGGCTGTTACCGTGGATTGCGCCATCGCCGCAACTTGCCGGTGCGTGGCCAGCGTACTCATACAAATGCCCGCACCCGTAAGGGGCCGGCACGCGCTATCGCAGGTAAGAAAAAATAACCGAACCGGCCGCAAGGCCGGTTTTGCAATTGTTGGTTTGCCGGCGGGCAGGGCAATTTTTGAAATTCAATTGTGTAATATTTGGAAGCAGGGTTCGTTTTCTGTTTCCGGTGGAGCTGCCGGAGTTACGGCAGTGTAGAGATCGAAGGAAGTCTAATGGCTAAAGAAGCCGGTCGCGTTAAACGCCGCGAACGTAAGAATATTTCGTCGGGCGTTGCCCACGTACATTCAACATTCAACAACACAATGATTACCATTACCGATGCGCAGGGAAATACTATTTCCTGGTCGTCTGCCGGTGCGCAGGGGTTTAAGGGCTCACGCAAATCGACACCTTATGCAGCACAGATGGCCGCTGAAGATGCCGGTCAGAAAGCTGCCGAGCACGGTATGAAAACCCTCGAAGTCGAGGTGCGCGGACCGGGTTCCGGTCGTGAATCTGCACTTCGTGCTCTGCAGGCAATCGGGTTTGTCATCACTGCGATTCGCGATGTTTCAACCATTCCTCATAACGGTTGCCGCCCGCGCAAGCGTCGTCGCGTATAGAGTTTAAAGCCTCCGCATTGATGCGGAATATCGACAGTCTTCGCCACGAATGGATAGTGGCAAAGTTATCGAAAGGATTTAGTTCATGATCCATAAAAATTGGCAAGAATTGATTAAGCCGAACAAACTTGAAGTTTCTTCTGAAGGTACTACTGGTAAAGTTGTTGCAGAACCGCTTGAACGTGGATTTGGCCTGACCCTGGGCAATGCGTTGCGTCGGGTGCTGCTTTCTTCATTGCAGGGTGCTGCTGTTACCGCCGTTCAGATTGACGGTGTATTGCACGAGTTCTCTTCCATTCCAGGTGTTCGCGAAGATGTCACCGACATTATTTTGAACATTAAGGAAATCGCTATCCGTATGGAAAGCGAAGGTTCCAAGCGCATGGTTGTGCGTAAAGAAGGTCCGGGAATTGTCACCGCCGGTGACATTCAGACCGTCGGTGATGTGGAAATTCTCAATCCTGAACTGGTATTGTGTACTCTGGATGAAGATTCTGAAATCCGCATTGAGTTCACTGTTGATACCGGCAAAGGTTATGTGGCCGCAGAACGCAACCGTCCGGAAGACTCGCCCATTGGCATGATCCCGGTCGACAGCCTGTTTTCGCCGGTTCGCAAGGTTTCCTATAAGGTCGATAATACCCGCGAGGGCCAGGTGCTTGATTATGACAAGCTGACGATGACGCTGGAAACAGACGGCTCGGTTACCCCGGAAGACGCAGTCGCGTTTGCGGCCCGCATTCTTCAGGACCAGCTGACGATCTTCGTCAACTTCGAAGAACCTGAAAAAGAAGTCGTTCAGGAACAGGTTGCTGAGCTGGCATTCAACCCGGCGCTTCTGAAGAAGGTTGATGAGCTTGAACTGTCGGTGCGTTCGGCGAATTGTCTGAAAAACGACAACATCGTTTATATTGGCGATCTCATTCAGAAAACTGAAGCAGAAATGCTTCGCACCCCGAACTTTGGCCGTAAATCGTTGAACGAAATCAAGGAAGTGCTGGCTTCAATGGGGCTTCATCTGGGCATGGAAGTGTCTGCATGGCCACCGGAAAACATCGAAGATCTGGCCAAGCGCTACGAAGATCAGTACTAACAATTCGGCGGTTTGCCGCTGGAATAATGAGTTAAGGAGAGCGCCATGCGCCACCGTAAACAAGGCCGGAAACTGAACCGGACCCACAGTCACCGCAAGGCAATGTTTGCCAATATGGCGGCATCACTGTTGTTGCACGAACAAATCGTCACTACTTTGCCGAAGGCAAAAGAGATGCGGGCGATTGCTGACAAATTGATCACCCTTGGTAAACGCGGCGATCTGCATGCCCGTCGGCAGGCGATTTCACAGATCAGGGACGTCAAGGTTGTTGGCAAATTGTTCAGTGAGCTTGCTGAACGCTACAAGGACCGCAATGGTGGATATACCCGTGTTTTGAAAGCCGGATTCCGCTATGGTGATAATGCTCCATTGGCCGTTATTGAACTGGTTGACCGGAATCCGGAAGCCAAGGGTGCTGAAGACCGTGCCCGGCTTGAGGAAGAAGAAGCATTGGATGAAGCCGAAGCTGTTTCCGCGTAAACAACATTTTTATTGCGAATGTTTTGAAAAAGGTGACGCTGCAAAGCGTCACCTTTTTTGTTGTCGGATAACAATAAACTTGACCAATTGGCGATCGCCATAATCCAAGCAGCTTTGTTTATTATTTTCAAAAAACATTCTATGGTTCACAAAATGGTCGATTGATTCACATTCGGTCGCAAACCCAGAATACAGACCAGCAGGCTGACGGGAATTTTACTATGAAATTGATGATTATGCGGGCGGGCCTCATACTGGTTCTCATGGCTTTCAGTGCTCCTGATACCATGGCCAAAAGTGATTTGGGCCAGATATTACGCGGCGTGCTAAATGAACTTGATCAACCTGACGCGCCGAAAAAGCCAATTAAAAAGGTTACGCCGAAGAACAGGCTGGTTCAGCAATATTCGTTTGCGCCGCTTGTAAAAAAAGTCGCACCGGCTGTGGTCAATGTTTACGCTGCGCGAAAAATTGCCCGACGTTCGCCTTTTGAGGGTGATCCGTTTTTTGAGCGATTTTTTGGCAATCGCGGACTGGACGGCAAGCGTCCGCGCAAGCGGGTGCAACGTTCACTCGGTTCGGGAGTAATTGTTGGTACCCGCGGAATTGTGATCACCAATTTTCATGTCATCAAGGGAGCGACCGAGATCAAGGTGTCCCTGGCCGATGGAAAGGAATACGAATCAACCATTTTGTTGAAGGATGAAAAATCTGATCTGGCGGTGTTGAAAATCAAGTCAAATGAGAAATTTCCCAAAGTTGAACTGGGAGATGCGGAAGGTCTTGAAGTCGGTGATATTGTTCTGGCCATCGGCAATCCGTTTGGTGTGGGGCAAACGGTTACCAGCGGTATTGTCTCTGCATTGGCGCGCCCCAGTCTGGGTAAGGGGAACTTTGGCTTTTTCATACAGACCGATGCTTCGATCAATCCGGGAAATTCCGGCGGTGCGCTGGTCGATATGAGTGGCAATCTGATTGGAATAAATACCGCAATTTTTTCCCGTTCCGGCGGTTCAAACGGTATTGGTTTTGCAATTCCGGTCAATATGGTTGAAGTGGTTTTGCGTTCTGCAGCGGCTGGCAAGGACCGGCTTGTACGACCATGGATTGGTGCTGATTTCCAAAGCCTCACATCCGACATGGCTGAAAGTCTTGGCATGCAGCGCCCGCGTGGTGCTTTGGTTGCCGGCATCACTCCGCGGGGGCCCGCGGAAAAGTCTGGTTTGCAGGTGGGTGATGTTATTTTGAAGGTCAATGGCAATTCTGTGCAGCATGTGGATGCGCTGGGCTACCGGTTGGCGACCGTCGGCATTGGCCGTAGTGCCGAATTTGAGGTGTTATCGCGTGGTAAGCTGAAACGTTTGACCATTGCGCTTGCATCGGCTCCTGAAACCATTCCCCGTGACAAGCGCGAAATCGTTGGGCGTTCACCGTTTACTGGAGCTATTGTTGCCAACCTTTCACCAGCCCTTGCGGTTGAAATTGGCATGCGTGGTCTGAAAAAAGGAGTGGTTGTGCTTGATATCAGGCGCGGTTCCTCAGCCAGCCGATTTGGTTTGCGCCGTCTCGATATCATTAGGCTTGTCAACGGTGAGGAAATCAAGTCTACCCGACAACTGGATGAAATTTCCAGTGAAAGACCGCGCTACTGGAAATATACGATTGAAAGAGGCGGGCGCCTGATACGACAGATCGTTCGATAATACTCCAGACAACAGGCACCATTGTTGAAATGACCAAAAAATGAGTGATCTGTTCAAATCAGAGGGGACCGGAACAACACCGGAGGACAGCGGCGCAAACCGTCCATTGGCCGACAGATTGCGACCACAAAGCCTGGGTGATGTTGTAGGGCAGGATCATCTGTTGGGTAAAGATGGTGCTTTGGCTCGTATGATCGAAAGTGGTACGCTTGGCAGTATGGTTTTCTGGGGACCGCCGGGCACCGGCAAAACCACAGTTGCACGATTGCTGGCGGATGAAACCAATTGGTCGTTTGAACAGATTTCGGCAATTTTCACCGGTGTTGCGGATCTTAAAAAGTGCTTTGAAGCCGCCCGATTGCGCCAGACTAATGGCCGGGCAACGCTGTTGTTTGTTGATGAGATACATCGTTTTAACCGGGCGCAACAGGATTCGTTCTTGCCGGTAATGGAAGATGGTACGATTATTCTTGTGGGTGCTACTACCGAAAACCCATCCTTTGAACTCAACGCGGCGCTGCTGTCGCGGGCAAGAGTACTGACCTTCAGATCCCATGATAATGATGCTCTCGAAGCACTGTTGAAACGGGCCGAGGCTATTGAGGCCAATGCCTTGCCTGTGGATGAAGAAGCACGATTGAGCCTCATCCGCATGGCCGATGGTGATGGCCGTTCCATTCTTACCCTGGCCGAGGAAGTCTGGCGGGCCGCCAAACCTGGCGAAATATTTACCGCTGAAGATTTACAATCGATTTTGCAGCGCCGGGCACCGATCTACGACAAATCGCAAGATGGTCATTACAATTTGATATCGGCCTTGCACAAAGCGGTGAGGGGGTCTGATCCCGATGCGGCACTCTATTATCTGGCGCGGATGCTGGATGCAGGTGAAGCGCCGCTTTTTCTCGGGCGACGGCTGGTACGCATGGCATCGGAAGATATTGGCCTTGCCGACCCGCAGGCGCTGGTGATCGCCAATGCGGCCAAAGATGCCTATGACTATCTGGGATCACCAGAGGGCGAGCTTGCGCTGGCGCAGGCTTGTGTTTATCTGGCAACTGCACCCAAATCGAATGCCGTATATGTCGCCTACAAAGCAGCGATGCGCACGGCAAAAGAACATGGATCGTTGCCGCCTCCCAAGATTATTCTTAATTCGCCGACAAAATTGATGAAATCTGAAGGTTATGGCGATGGTTATCAATATGACCATGATGCGCCGGACGGATTTTCAGGACAGGACTATTTTCCAGATAGTCTAGGGCGACAGGATTTTTATCAGCCGGTTGAGCGAGGATTTGAACGAGAACTAAAAAAACGCATGTACTATTGGTCCAAATTGCGTGACAAGCGACAATAAGGCCCGATAATCTTGCGTGACATTGATCGATTGATCGTTTAACCCGCTCGTCTGAAATTAAAATGGAGCATGACCATGCTGGAGTTTATTGACCGGATTCCTTTGATTTATCTGGTGTTTTTTGCGCTGATTTTGGGGCTGGCACCTTTTCTGCCCGAGCCGCATATATGGGAAAAATTGAAAATGTTGAAAGCCGGAACCTTGACCCGGCCAATCGATATCTTTGATTTGTTGTGGCATACTTGGCCAATTGCCCTATTGTTGTTCAAGATTTATCGGGTAAAAACTGCCCTATAAACTTTCGGCAACATCTTAAACCACCGGCGAGACCTATGACCCATTTTCTGATTGTATTTCTGGGTGGTGGCTTTGGTGCCGGAATGCGGCATTTGACCGGACTTGCCGCATTGCGATTGATGGGGCCGGGATATCCCTGGGGTACTTTGTTTGTGAATATCGCCGGTTCTCTGGCGATGGGAATTCTGATTGCACTGTTGGGGCGAAAACTTCAGGTTACGAACGAAATCAGACTGTTAATCGCGACGGGGTTTCTCGGCGGTTTTACTACTTTTTCGGCGTTTTCTCTTGATGTGGCGGTAATGTGGGAACGCGGGGCTGTAACCACAGCGGTTGTCTACATTCTCGCCAGTGTCATACTGTCACTATTGGCAGTTTTTGCCGGTTTGTGGCTTGTGCGGTCCATGACCTGAACCTTCTGTCAGCACTGCAATTCTGGGATACGTCATGGCTGCAACAAGTACAAAAACAATCGATGAGGACGAGGCCGGAATGCGGCTTGACCGGTGGTTCAAGCAACATTACCCGGGCCTTGCATTTGGCCGGTTGCAAAAATTGCTGCGTTCCGGCCAGATCAGGGTCGATGGCGGGCGGGTGAAATCTGACGCCAGGGTTCAGCCGGGGCAATCCGTTCGGATACCGCCTTATCTGGATGAAAGCCGCGCACCACGACCACTGACCGCGAATACCATTCGCGACCGCCACGATTTTGATGTCCTCAGGGACATGATCCTTTTTGAAGATAACAAGGTGATTGCGTTTAACAAGCCGGCCGGTCTGGCAGTGCAGGGAGGATCCGGAATCAACCGCAGTGTTGATTCGATGCTTGAATCCATGCGTGATGCAAAAGGGCAAAAACCCCGGCTGGTGCATCGCCTCGACCGGGATACTTCCGGTGTTTTGATAGTAGCCCGCACCCGTTCCGCTGCCGCCGACCTGACCAAGAGCTTTCGCCATCGAAACACCCAAAAAACCTATTGGGCTTTAGTGTTTGGCGTTCCAAGAAAGCGGGAAGGGCGGATATCAACCTATCTCGTAAAGGAGCAAACGCCGGACGGCGACCGTATGCGCGTGGGCAAACATGGCGAGCGCGGTGCCGATCACGCTGTTACCCACTACCGGGTGATTGATGCCAATCCGCGCCGGGTCAGCTGGGTTGAGTTTCAACCCGTATCCGGCAGAACCCATCAGCTGCGTATTCATTCACAATCCATCGGTCATCCGATTATTGGCGACCCGAAATATTTCGACATCGACAATTGGGATCCGCCGGGCGGCATTCAAAAGAAACTCCACCTTCATGCGCGTAATATTCGTATTCCTCACCCCGATGGCGGAATGGTTGATGTGACTGCACCATTGCCACAACATATGCAGCAGAGCTGGAATTTACTGGGATTGGAAGAAGAAGACGGAATTCCCGAAGATGAAACCTGAAGTATGCAATGTCCTTTAGATCGCTTCATCATTTGATGGAATCACTCTCGTATTAATTCGCTCACGGCCATTCGTGCTG
>JALTNS010000283.1:0-11251 GCA_027000565.1 Rhizobiaceae bacterium
CCGTTGATGCCGGACGTGATTGAGACCGACGAACAGGCCCAGGCAGTTCTTGCGCAAATTCTGAAAGACCAACCGGCCGCATCAGCAATCGTTTCGCCGGAGAAAAATGCTGCGATGCTAGTGGTTCAACTTTCGGAAGAAGCGCCAATTTCAGAAAAACACCTGTCTGACATTCTCTATGGTCTGAAAGCTTCTGCAATCAATCTTGCGCCACCGGATTTTGAAGTGATGATGTCCGGTTACCCGGTCATTCGCATGTCGATTGTTGAAGCTATTATCAAGGATCAGACTATCCTTACCATTGCCGGCATTATTATCGGGGCACTGGTGTCGCTGGCGATATTTGGTAATTTCTCCAGCGCGTTGATTTGCACAATTCCACCGGCTGTGGCCATTGCATGGATTTTGGCGACATTTTCGATGACCGGCATCAAGTTGAATTTTCTTACCACCGTATTGCCCACTCTGGCTTTGATCATCGCCTTTGCTGACAGCATTGTAATATATTTCCGCTGGCAATCGCTTAATGGTTCTGGTCATGAGGACATTGCCAATCTTGAGGAAGCCCTGTGGCGGGTGGGGCCCGCATCATCGCTGACATCTATTACCACCGCACTGGCGTTTTTATCCTTTATTTGGGCATCCAGCGCGACCATGGGAGATTTTGCCCTGTTTGGTGTAATGGCAGTGGCCCTGGCATTTCTGGCGGTTATGATTGGGCTACCGGTGGCTTGTTATTGGTCAAGTCGGTTCAAATCTCGTAAAAAGCCGGTTCGCGCGCCTGCATTTGGCTCTTTTGGCAATCTCGTGTCACAAAATGTTTTGCGTAGTCCTGCACTGGTTATTAGCGCAAGCCTAATATTGCTGGCTGTATTCACCTGGATCCATTTGCAATTGCAGCCGTCCTATACGACCAGCAGCAATCTGCCCTATGATTCCGAAATCAGGGTAGCGGAGGAATTTTCTGACACTGCATTTGGTGGCACATCACAATACCTCATCATTGTCCCGGTCTCCGCCGGGGGCAATTTTTCCGATGCTGAAAACCGCAACCGCGTGGTTGATGTGGACAATATTGCTGCAAAAATATTTGGTGCGGAAAAAACTTTGTCCTTGGCACAAATATGGAGCAGCGTAGATAAAACCCGGATCGAAAAGGTGGCAGAGGAAATCAAGGCTGCCGAAGAGCAGGCAACCGGGCGCTTTATTGGCCTCGACGGGCGCTCGATGATGGTGGTCGCCCAGGCAAGTTCGCGGGCCAATACCAGTCTGGTTAATCAACATGTTGCAATGTTGCGGGCTGAATTTGCCTCATTGCCCTATGGGTCTGAAATCCGCATTACCGGTTTACCGGTATTGCTGGCGGCTGAATTTCCGCCCCTGATCAATCAGCTTAGAACCGGATTGCTGCTTGCAATTCTTCTGGCTGTTGGCGTAGTTGGTATTGCGGCACGAAGTTTCGCACTCGCCTTTGCAACGCTGGTGCCAAATCTGTTGCCGTTGTTGTTTGCTGAAGCCGCTATCTGGTTCATGGGGACAAATCTCGACATAACCAGTGTGATTGCGCTGACAATCGCTTTTGGTATTTCAATCGACAACGCAGTACATGTTATCAATGGCTACAATTTTGAGAACAACAGCCGTGTGAATCAGAAGGTTGCCTTGCAGCAAGCTCTGAATGAAATATCTCCGGCCCTCCTGGCAAGCACTGTTATAGTTTGCGTGGCGGCCATTGTTACACAGTTCAGCGCCATGCCGTCGGTCAACAATCTCGGTCAATTGCTGATTGGCACCCTGATTGTGGCTCTTGTTTCAAATCTGGTGGTTTTGCCCTCATATCTGCTGTTTCTTAGCCGTTTCAGACTGTTTTCCATAAAACAAAGAGCCAGTGAAAGTTAAAGCGGGGTTTTCAATGCATAATCAGGCGATAATTGCGGCCGTATTGTTACTGGGTGTATTGATCTCCGGTGGTCGGGCCGCAGCAGAACCTCCTGACAGATTTTTGAAAAGCATGGCCGGAACCTGGCGTGGCAAGGGAACGGCCTATATTTCTGAAAAGGCCAAAAAAACTCCGGTTCGCTGCAAAATTACCAGCACATTTAATGCTAAAAAAAGACAACTATCCAATAAGGGCCGATGTGCTACGGCACAAAAGAAGGCGCGTGTTTCCGGCAGTATCCGATATTCCGCAACCGGTAAATTGAGTGGCTCATATATCAGCGCATTCGGCGACACCCGAATGACCGGCAGCACAGGCTCAATATCGGGAACTACCTTGATCCTTTATTCGACATTTGTGGATAATTCCATCAACAAGGTATCAAAAATTCGCAATGTCATCCGACGACTTTCCAAGCGAAAATTTTCGGTAACGATTTACGAAAAAACCGGTAGTACCTATATTCGCCGCGGATCGATCACGTTCACCAAATAAGCAGAAATTCATGGAAAAATGGTTACTGGATCGCCTGGCTTCCATGCCGAATACTTTACCATGACTGACAAAAATAGGTCAGAATTCTCGAATTTACGGAGCCACCGGTTGAGATTGCTCCATGGCTGTTCATCAAACCATTTACGGTCGCTTTGAGCGAACTGGCGGACAAATGGTGTAATTGCCATGTCGTCCAACAGCGGTTTATTCCCTGAAAGATATGCGTTTTTAGACAACAGTGCATCGAGTCTGTATAGAAATTGTCCAGCCATTTCACGTTCGTCTTCCTGGCTCGAGTCTTCATAACGGGTTGAATATTTGTAGCGGTCAAGATGCGGTTTGAATTGAACTTCCGTATCTTCAATCAATTGCAACATTTTTGTCAGCTGCAAGTCACCGGTCCCCAGCCAGCCCTCAGGATCATTGCTGTTGAGCGCATTCAGCATAATATCAAGACTTTGCTCGATTACTGTGCCGTCGGCACCTATGAGAACGGGGACAGTTCCTTTTGGCGATACTGCAGTCATTTCAACCGGCTTGTCGCGCAAAATTACTTCGCGTAACTGGCATCTGGTTTGCGAAATTGAAACGGCCAACCGTGCACGAATGGCATAGGGGCACCGGCGAAAAGAATAGAGTATGGGTAGTGTGTCGCCCATTTAAACTCAGGCCGATGTCTTGGGTCGACTGCGCTTTATTTGAGACAAATCTCGGGCGCGTTGTTTTTGCTCAAGTTTGCGCGCTTTTGCCTGCTTAATGTCGACGGCTATGTGAGATTCGTTGCGTGCCTTCGCCAGATCGATTTGCTTTTGTCGGTCGGCAAATCGCTTTTTTTGTGCTGCGGAATGTTCGTCGTGACAGCGAGGGCAGGCAACGCCTTTTATATAGAGGTCCGAGCGTTTGTCGTCCTCTGTAATTGGATGTCGGCAGGCGTGGCACAAATCATAGGGGCCAGGCTTTAACCCGTGGCCAACAGATACGCGGTGGTCAAATACGAAACATTCGCCTTTCCAAAGGCTGGTTTCTTCGGGGATTTCTTCAAGATATTTCAGAATGCCACCTTGCAGATGATAGACCTCCTCATATCCCAGAGAGCGCAGATAGGCGGTGGATTTCTCACAGCGAATACCGCCAGTGCAGAACATTGCAATTTTTGTTTCGTTGCGGCCTGTAAGGTTCTTTTCTACCCATGTGGGCAGTTCGCGAAAGCTGGTGGTTTTTGGATCAACCGCCCCTTCAAAAGTGCCAATATCGACCTCGTAATCATTGCGTGTGTCGACCAACAGAACGTCATCGCGGGAAATAAGCTCATTCCAGTCAACCGGCTTTACATAAGTGCCAACATTTTTCGATGGATTGAGCCCGGGTACGCCAAGGGTAACAATCTCGCGTTTGAGTCGCACTTTCATGCGATAAAACGGTGGATCATCGGCCCAGGACTTTTTGTCAACCAGATCACTCAGCCGCCTGTCCTTGCGCAAAAATTGCAAAACATTGTTGACCCCAGTTTCCGGTCCGGAAATGGTGCCGTTGATTCCCTCTTCGGCTAAAAGCAGCGTTCCCATGACATTGTTTGCCTTACAGCAATCGAGAATTGGGTGTTGCAGTGCCTTGTAATCATGCAGATCAACAAATTTATAAAGAGCAGATACAAGATGTTTTTGCATGGGTGTGTCCTGATGCAAGATTGGATGGAATTGATATAGCGTATTTTGTCAGGGTGAAAACCTTTCAAAACAGGGTCAATTTGACACTTCAAGACTTTAATAGCGATTAGTTTGGTCGACAAAGGGTCAATCCCGCTGCATATTGTTCTATTGTAATTCTGGCTCAAGAGACTTTCCATGCCGACAACCGACATTGCCTTGCGAGTTCATGATCACCAGTGGAAGCTCGACCCGATAATCCGCAGTTTGTTGGATACTGATTTTTACAAGCTTTTGATGTTGCAGATGATCTGGGGCCTTTATCCGGATGTGAACGCGACATTTTCGATGATCAATCGCACCACAAGTGTCAGGCTGGCCGACGACATAGATGAAGATGAATTACGAGCCCAGCTTGATCATGCCCGCACAATCAGGTTTTCAAAGAAAGAAATGATTTGGCTGGCCGGCAACAGTTTTTACGGACGGGCGCAGATATTCGAACCTGAGTTTCTTGCATGGCTGAATGATTTTCAACTTCCGGAATATGAACTTTCAAGCCGTGACGGGCAGTTTCATCTGGAATTTCACGGGCCTTGGACCCACACTACCATGTGGGAAATCCCTGCATTGGCCATCCTCAACGAGTTGCGTTCACGCGCGGCGATGAGGGACCTCGACCGGTTTGAGCTGGATGTGCTATATGCCCGTGCCAAAGCCAAAATGTGGGCCAAGGTTGAGCGACTGCGGGAATTGCCGGACTTGCGTATTTCTGATTTTGGAACCCGAAGGCGTCATAGTTTCCTCTGGCAAAGATGGTGTGTCGAAGCTTTGAAAGAAGGTCTTGGCACCAATTTCAACGGCACCAGCAATGTGCTGCTGGCCATGGACACCGATCTTGAAGCACTGGGAACCAACGCTCACGAACTGCCGATGGTTCTTGCTGCACTTTCCAACAGTGATGAGGAAATTTTGCGGTCACCCTACAAGGTATTGCAGGAGTGGAATCAATATTACGGCGGTAATCTGTTGATTGTACTTCCTGATGCATTTGGTACCGATGCTTTCCTTCGCAATGCGCCGGACTGGGTCGCCGACTGGACCGGCTTTCGGCCCGACAGCGCACCGGCAATTGAAGGTGGCGAAAAGATTATTAACTGGTGGCAAGCGAAGGGCAAAGACCCGCGTGATAAACTCATTGTATTTTCCGATGGTCTTGATGCCGACACGATTGAAAAGGCCTACCTTCATTTCAAAGGTCGGGTAAAAATGAGTTTTGGTTGGGGAACCAATCTGACCAATGATTTTGCCGGATGTGCACCCGAAGACACAGTTTCGCTCAGTCCTATATCAATTGTTTGCAAGGTAACGTCTGCCAATGGTCGACCGGCCATTAAACTATCAGATAATCCCAACAAGGCGACAGGAGACCCGAAAACTATTGAGCGTTATATCGGATTATTTGGTCAGACCGGCCGGGTTAAACAGGAAGTATATGTCTGAAAAGTCCATGCGCAATATCACCTGTTATTGCCGCGCAATGAAATATTTAACATTTGCCGGACCTGCTTTTCTACCTGACGGGTGACAATCTTGCGATCGGAGGAGGCGTCAAAGGGAATAGGATCTCCAAAATGCAATTCCACGTCAAGTGCGCCCTGTTTAACGATATTGAACAAGTGTCCGCCGAGGGCAACATCCCCGGGCCACGCGGCCTCGGGTCGGTGAAATCTTCCAAGAGCTACGCCGTGCATGCTTGTATAGGCAATGGCGATAGGCTGAATTGCAACCTGGGTTTTCTCCGATGAAACCAGCGCGCGTTGAGCGGCTCCAAGCAGAGACGAGTTGAATGGCAAAATGCGGTTGCCGTCCGATGTGGTGCCCTCGGCAAACAATACAATCACATCGCCCTCGCTTAACCGGTCGGCAATTTCGTTTGCCTGTTCACCGGCCTTGCGGCGTTGTTCTCGCTCCACAAAGATTGTCCGCTGCAACATCGCCAGTTGCCCTAGAACCGGCCAGAATTTCATGTCTGCCTTGGCAATAAAAGACAAAGGCTGGACAGATCCAAGCACCAGAATGTCTTTCCAGCTGATATGATTGGCTACCAGCAAAAGCGGGTGTTCTTTTGCCGGAACACCAATTTTATGCACTTTGATACCAAACATCCAGAGCACAAAACGATGCCAAAAGATTGCAACCCTTGAAGCTGTGGGTCGCGATACATAAAGTAGCAGCGCCTGTATGGGTGATATGAGGATCGTCAATGTTACGACAATCACAAGCACCAGAACAAGGCGAATTGAGGCGATCATTTATTCGTCAGTTTCGGCAATTCCAGCCGTCTTCAAAGGTACGCCATAGAGTTCAAGCCGGTGGTCAACCAGCCGATAGCCGAGTTTTTCGGCAATCGCATCCTGCAGCGCTTCAATCTCTTCGTTCTTGAATTCAATCACCTTGCCGGTTTTCAGATCAATCAGATGGTCGTGATGTTCTTCCGGTACGGTTTCATAACGTGAACGGCCATCGCCAAATTCATGGCGTTCAACAATGCCCGCATCTTCGAACAGTTTAACAGTGCGGTAAACCGTGGAGATAGAAATTTTATCATCAATGGCCGATGACCGTCGATAAACTTCTTCGGTATCCGGGTGATCTTTGGAGGATTGCAGGACGCGGGCAATAACCCGGCGCTGCTCAGTCATGCGCATGCCCTTGGCAACGCATAGGTCCTCCAGACTGGAATTTGAATTCGGCATAGCTCCGGTTACCGTCTAGTTTGCTTTGTTTCCGACCTTCTGACTAAACAAGATCAAGCCGCATGACAAGCGCAGCGCTTTTGTCGCCGCCTGGGGTTTTATAGTAGGCCGGTCGTTCGGCAACTGTTTCGAAGCGCAGTTTCTGGTAAAGATTAACCGCCGGAACATTGGCAAAATCGACCTCCAAAAACAACGATTTTACCCTTTCCGCATGAAGGCGGCGATTGACCTCTTCAATCAGTTTTATAGCCAGCCCATTGCGCCTTTGCGCCGGATCGACCCCAATGGATAATATTTCGGCCTCATCCGCGGCCATGCGAACCATGATGAATGCATGTGGCTCCAATTGAGGTTTTCCGGTCTCTTTTGCCACAATACAGATCACGCCTGACTGGCGAAGAAGATTGGCAATTTCAGCAGTTCCCCATTGCTGGTCAAAACAGCGCTCATGCAGGTCAGAGATTACTCTGGCCTGCTCGCCATGGGCATCCTCAAGCGAATAATCCCGGTCACGTTTGAACGAAAAACGCATTACAAGTTCATTTTCTGCTGTTTTGGCGAGGCCAATGTTTGCACCGCATAATTATTCTGCGGTTTGGCATCTGCAGACCTTAGATACAGTGGTTCTGGTGGATTTTTTTCCCTTGGCAATGTTACAGCCAATTGGGCGACGGTACCAATGCTAGCTGCTACCTGATTTGAAACCACCTCGATGGCGTCATTGTCTACCGCATCTACAATCAATGTGCTGGCTGAACCGGCCAGCTGGAAAGATGTGTCTGGCAAATGGTTGGATAATTGATCCAGCGATGCTGCAAAGGGGGCGGATACCGCTGCGCCATCGGTTGAATAGATCTGCATGAAAACCTCGCCGCGTTTGGCATCCATCGCTGTAACCAGTGGTGTCTGACCGGTTGTAATGTCCGGTTTATGTTCTAGCGCAATTGCTGCCAATACACTGACGCCAACCACCGGCACCTTAAGCCCGAGTGCGAGACCGCGGGCGGTTGCCAGACCAACGCGAATACCGGTAAAACTGCCCGGTCCGCGGGTTACTGCAATTTGACCAATCTGCGAATATGCTATTCCGGCATCTTGCAAAAGTTCGCCGAGCAATCCCATCAATCGCTCGGCATGGCCGCGACCAATATCCTCGCTTTTTTTGGCCAGAAAGACCTTCCGTTCGCTGTCGTAAAGGGCGGCGGCGCAATACTGGGAGGATGTATCAATGGCAAGCCAGATCAAACCTATACGGCTTCCACTGCTTCAACCTGTGGAATAAAATGTTTCAGCAGGTTTTGAATTCCGTGTTGCAGGGTTGCCGTTGAAGAAGGACAGCCGGCACAAGCACCGCGCATTTCAAGATAAACCACACCGGCTTTAAATCCACGGAAAGTTATGTCACCACCATCCTGGGCAACGGCCGGGCGAACCCGGGTTTCCAGCAGATCTTTGATTGTCTCGACAATATCTTCATCACCTTCGTCAAAGAACTCCTGACCACTACCGGTTTCGGTGCCTGCTTTGACATCCTGGCTCATTACCGGCGTCTCGCTCATGAAATGTTCCATGATGGTACCGAGAATAGCCGGTTTCATATGCTGCCAGTCCGGCTCCCCGGCTTTGGTTACGGTGACAAAATCATGCCCGAAAAACACACCCTCGACTCCCTGCAGGTCGAACAGCCGTTCGGCCAGCGGAGACTTTCCCTGTGCCTCATCGGCATTGCGAAAATCGATTGTGCCACTGGCAATAACGGTTTGACCGGGCAGGAACTTCAATGTAGCCGGATTTGGCGTGGCTTCTGTCTGGATAAACATGATCTGAATTCCCGAATAATTGAGGTTTGACACCATATTACCGGAAAAATCCGGTCAATGCCACGGTTAGTTTAGAATTATTCCAATATATTAGGTGCAGCCCCGTAGTAGCTCAAGGTCGCGGCGCCCGAAAATTCCAACCAACCGCATTATTTTATAAAGCCAACGATCTCCTTCACCGCGCCCAGGGTAATGGAAGCAATTTCCCGCGCCTTGTCTGAGCCATCTTTTAATATCTGGTCGATATGGCCGGGGTCAGCCTGTAATCTTTGCATTTCGCCGGAAATCGGCGCGAGTTTTTCAACGGCCATTTCAACAAGTGCCGGTTTGAACTTTGAAAATTCAAAACCTGCAAATTCTGCCAAAACGGCCTCTTTGGAGGTTTCGGAAAGGGCTGCGTAAATATTCACCAGATTTTCGGCTTCAGGTCGCGCTCTTAAATCGTCCAGATTATCCGGTAACGGCATCGGGTCGGTTTTTGCCTTGCGAAACTTTTTGGCGATCGTATCGCGGTCATCGGTCAGCACAATACGCGAAAGGTCAGACGGGTCGGACTTGGACATTTTTTTTGATCCGTCGCGCAGGCTCATTACCCGGGTGGCGGGGCCCTCAATCAGCGGCTCGGTCAGGGGAAAAAACTGATCCCCATACCCATATTCGTCAATAGAACTGCGAAAATCGTTGTTGAATTTCTGCGCAATATCGCGGGTCAATTCCAGATGCTGTTTTTGGTCATCACCAACCGGCACATGGGTTGCCCGATAGGCTAAAATATCCGCCGCCATCAGGGCTGGATAGGCAAACAGCCCAACGGATGCTTTTTCACGGTCCTTGCCGGCCTTGTCCTTGAACTGGGTCATGCGCGAAAGCCAGCCCATACGTGCCACACAATTAAAAATCCATGCAAGCTCGGCGTGTTCGGAAACCTGACTTTGATTAAAAACGACATGCTTTTCAGGGTCGATACCGCTGGCGATAAAGGCCGCGGTCACTTCGCGAATATTGCCAGACAGCTCTTTGGGGTCCTGCCACGTGGTAATCGCGTGCATGTCGACAACACAATAAATACAGTTGTGATTTTCCTGTAGCGCGACAAACTTTTTAATCGCGCCGAGATAGTTGCCAAGATGCAGATTTCCGGTTGGTTGAACACCGGAGAACACCCGTTCTGGAAATGTCGTCATAGATTGTTACTCCATTGCCGGAGGGTTGGAATCCTGCCGGTCCGATTTGATTCGAACGGGTTATGGCGGAGGCCATTCGCAAGGGCAAGGGAAAACTCAGCCACGCTTTATCATGCCTCGCAATTCTGTTCGGGTTATTGCGCCGGACGATATAATTATCGCAAAATATACAATCGCCGAAGCACCGATCAACCCGAGTACCATGATGGCGCGGACGAAAACACCGGCACTGGCCAGTTGACCAACCACCATCGCGTAGCCGTAATAGAGTGCGCCACCCATGATGGCGCTTGCAATAATGATCATTGCCACCCGGTACAGGGTGCGTCGCGCCGGGCGATACTGGCCGCGAAGCCACAGGGTTATGGAAAGAAGTATAAAATTGAGCCAGGCCGATACGGCAGTCGCAACGGCAATGCCCACGTGACCGAGTGTCGGGAAAAGGGACAAGCTGATGACAATATTGGCGATCACCATGGCAAGTGAAAAATAAAATGGCGTGCGCATGTCTTCGCGGGCAAAATAGGCCGGTTGAAACACCTTGATCAGCACATAGGCAGGCAGGCCGGCGGCATAGGCGGCAAGTGCTGCGGCTGTTAATGCCGTGGTTTCCGCAGTGAACGCACCGCGTTCGTATAACAGTGCCACAAGTGCATCGGGTATTACCATAAAACCGACCGCCGCCGGCAGGGTCAGCATCAAAGCAAATTCCAGCGAGCGATTTTGTAGATTGGATACCTCTTTGTCGTCACCGGCATGCAGCGCCCGTGACATTTCCGGCAGGAGCACAACTCCTATGGCGATGCCTATAATTCCCAATGGTAACTGGTTGATGCGGTCGGCATATTGCAGCAGCGCAATCGCCCCGTCCTGAGCTGAGGCGATGATCCGGCCAACCTGAATATTGATCTGCAATACACCACCGGTAAGCACCGCTGGTCCCATGAGCACCAGCAGCCGTTTAACCTCTGGGGTCATTTTCGGGCGTTTTAACCGAAGGGGAAATCCAGCCTGTCTTGTACCGAACAATAGCAGTGCCAGTTGTGCAAAGCCCGATATGAACACGCCCCAAGACATTGCAATACCGGTTTCAACAGGGCTGAACCCGACCCACAGGGCCAAAAGCAGGGCAGATACTAAAATTACATTGAGCAAAACAGGTACGATGGCAGCCAGAAAATACAGCCGCATCGAATTCATGATGCCCGACAGCATCGCCACCAGTGACATGCAAAATAAATAGGGAAACATGATCCGAGTCATCAATGTGGTCAACTCGATCTTGTCGGGGTCATCGAATAACGGCGCAACCACAGTTGAGACCAGCCATGGCATGCCAAGCATCGCCAATGCTGACAAAACCAGCAAAATGACAACCAGAAAGGCCAAAATTTCTTCGGCAAACTGA
>JALTNS010000283.1:11261-15346 GCA_027000565.1 Rhizobiaceae bacterium
CGGGCCGATTTTTTCCCGTCTTTTTCCATTTTTTTGGCAAACAGCGGAATGAAGGCCAGGTTAAATGCGCCTTCGGCAAATATGCGACGAAACAGATTGGGAAAAGCAAATGCCGCGTAAAAGGCATCGGCCACCGGCCCGGCACCCAATGCTGCGGCAATCAACATTTCACGGGCAAAACCCAGCACCCGGCTTGCGGTGGTAGCACCACCAACGGTGGCAAATTTTTTAATCAGGCTCACGCCAAATTGCTCCTGTTAGCTGACATTTGCTTTTTGGCCTGATCTGGATTTAGTGCTTTTCTTTTTTTTCGGCGCGATGATTGCCATGATGGCGTTTTCAATAATTTTCTTGCGCTGTCGGCTGGTGATTTTTGCGCCCACCAGATCGGTTACATAAAATGTATCGATGGCCTTTTCGCCAAAGGTAACAATATGGGCAGATGCAATATCAAGGTTCAGATCGGCAAGCGCCCCGGTGAGTGCTGACAACAGGCCCGGGCGGTCCAGGCACTCTACTTCAATGACCGTAAACTTATTGGAAAGATCATTATCCAAAGTTATCAGTGGTTGAACGGCAAAAGCACCAATTCCCTTGCGCGTCTTGACCCGCGAGGCCATCAGTTCCGGCAGATAGGCCTTTCCGGACAACACGTCTTCGATCAGGTTGCTGATGCGCCGGGCGCGGCGAAACTCGTCTTCGTCATTGTCGAATTCACGTGTGATAAATATCGAATCGAGTGCCCGGCCATCGGTGGTGGTAAACACCTGCGCATCGACAATATTGGCTCCACCCGCCGAACAGGCACCGGCTATGATTGAAAGCAGTCGCGGGTGATCCGGTGCAAGCACAGTAATCTCGGTAATCGCCTCAAACTGTTTGGTTGAAACAATTGTCGCAAGCGGTTTTCTGGCCCAGTCGGCGTCACGGATAAAATTCATATGCCGTATTTGATCGTCGCGCGAAACGGTTAGCAAATAGGCATCATAATGCAGGTCAATAATCCGGCGACGCTCGTGCTCGTCCCACTCGGCAAGGGCTTCTTCCAGTTCCGCCTTGGTTTCTTCGATCCGTTGTTTGCGAGAGGTCTTGGAAAATCCGCCGGTCAAATGCGGTTCGGCCTCATGGTATAATGTGCGCAGCAATTGCCCCTTCCAGCCGTTCCAGACCCCCGGGCCAACCGCCTTGGTGTCACAAACCGTGAGGATAAGCAGCATTTTCATGCGTTCCATTGTCTGCATCGTATCGGCAAAATCGACAATGGTTTTGTGGTCGTTGAGATCGCGGGTCTGGGCCGTGTTGCTCATCACCAGATGCTGGGCAACCAGCCAGGATACAAGATCACTTTGAGATGCGGTTAACCCAAGGCGGGGGCACAATTTACGGGCAATTTTGGCGCCGGCAACAGAGTGGTCTTCCGGTCGCCCCTTGGCAATATCGTGCAACAGGGCTGCCACATAAAGCACCACCCGGTCTTTGGTTGCACCGATCAGCTGATGCGACAGCGGGTGTTCGTCTTTCAGCGAGCCTTTTTCAATTTCTGACAATATTCCAATGGTCCGCAGCAGATGTTCGTCAACCGTATAGTGATGATACATATTAAATTGCATCATCGCGACAATCTTGCCGAATTCCGGAATAAAACGGCCAAGGACACCTGCCTCGTTCATTTTGCGCAAGGTTGCTTCCGGCTCATTGCGCGAAGTCAACACCTCGATAAACAGGCGATTGGCATCGGCATTTTTTCGCATCTTGCCGGTGATCAGTTTCAGTGACCGGGTTGCCAGCCGCATGGCTTCGGGGTGAAATTTAAGATCGTGCTTATCGGCCAGATGAAACAGCCGGATAATATTGACCGGGTCCCGTTCAAACACCTTGTCATCAGCCACATTGATGCGATTATTGTTGCTGATAAAGTCCTTGGTCCCGCGGATTTTTTTTCGCCGATTGCCGATGGATCGCAAAATGCGGGTAAAACCCGGAGCAGCCTTTGCCTGTTGCTCCTCCAGCCCGGAACAGAATATCCGGGTCAGATCCCCCACATGTTTGGCGTGCAGAAAATAGTGTTTCATAAACCGTTCAACAGCGCTTTGTCCGGGGCGGGAATGGTAGCCCAGCCGTGCCGCCAGTTCAGGCTGAATATCAAAAGAAAGCCGGTCCACCGGCCTGCCGGTCAAAAAATGCATATGGCACCGTACCGCCCACAAAAAGCTTTGGGCTTTGGCGAAACGATTGTGCTCGCGCCGTGAAAACACACCCGCCTTGACCAGTTCTTCGTGGGTGCGGACCTGGTAAAAGAATTTTGAAATCCAGTACATGGTATGAAGGTCGCGCTGTCCGCCCTTGCCGTCTTTGACATTGGGCTCGACCAGATAACGCGAACGACCGGTTTTGATATGCCGCTCATCCTGCTCTTGCAATTTTGCAGCAATAAACTCCTGCGCGGTTTTTGATACAATTTCGCCATCAAACCGCTCAAGCAATTCCTTGTAGAGTGGCTTTGCCCCCCAGATATAACGCGCCTCCAGAACGGCTGTGCGAATGGTCATGTCCTCTTGCGCAAGGCGAATACATTCATCGATATTACGGGTCGCGTGGCCAACCTTGTATCCAATATCCCAAAGCATGTAGAGCATGTATTCTACCACACTCTCGCCCCACGGGGTTTGTTTGTAGGGCAACAGGAAAAGCAGATCGAGATCGGAACCGGGCGCAAGGGTACCGCGGCCATAACCGCCGACTGCAATAACCGCCATGCGTTCAGCCTTGGAGGGGTTGTTGACCCGAAAAACATGGGTAATTGCAAAATCATAAATTACCCGGATAATTTCATCCTGAAACTGCGACAACCGGCGGGCGCACAAGGTGCCGCGGCCATCTTCCATCAACAATCGTTCAATGTTTTTACGGCCCTCAATGGAAGTTTCTTTCAGCCGCGCCAGCACTTTGGTACGAACATCCGGCGAGGAGCCGTCACCGCCGTAATTCGCCGTCAGTGCCGAAAGTTCGGCGCGCAGCGCATCTGAATCGATCAGCTGCTTAATGTTTATCTTGCTTTTAGCCATGGCTACCGTGCCGTTTTGAGTTTGCGGCTCTATAGCATGGATGCCGATTGAAGAAAGCGGCTTCTAAAACATCAATTCGCGTTCATTTGAGTCAATCTCGAAATAGTCGACTTCCGGGTGCATATTATAGACCGAGTATTTTACTTTGTATGGTGGTGACGTGCGTCGAAAATCGTAGGTTTTGTCAAGTGAACACCTTTGTGTGATTTTCGAGCCGGCATTCAATTTGTAAAACGTGTCAAATTTTGGTTGACCGCGCTTATAAATCCGCCCGGTATATTCGACATATTTGCCTGTGCTATCAACTATTGTGAATATCGGGGAACGAAGCTCGCCCTTTTCGCAAAGATTAAACGGGTCGATCAATATTGGATGGTCTCCGGTATTTCGCAGAGTTAGTTCAATATAGTGTTGATCTGCCCCGCTTTCTACGGGTGAAATTGCTGCAACTACTGCGAATTCCATTGCCAATGCTCCTACATTCCATCTTCGACAAAATATTCAAAATTATCAGCGTTTCGCTGAGATTTAGCCGGGTCGTCTTTTGCAACTTTGGCAGCGCCTCGCTCACCGTAAGCTGTGCGTCCGTTGTGTTTAACATCATCTGTTCCACCAACAGAATTATAGTGAGATGCTTCGTGTATCAACGTACCGGCTTTTGAATCTCGCCCGGTATCCGGTGCAGTTGCAAATTCCGAACCAAGATACATCTTATCGTCTTTGGTGGCATAAACATAGGCATAGGAATCATCGTCCGAGGCGTAATTATCAAGAGTAAACCCTTTTAGTCGATCCCGGGCTTTAACCATTCGCGCCCGCATCTTGTCGCGGGTGGCTTGATCGGTGTTACCAAACCATTTTTTGAATGACTTCTGGGTATCAGCGTCCCATTTGTCGAGGTCTTTTATCCTTTTATCAAGCGCCGCAACTGCGTTTTTCTGTGCCTTTGTAATAGCCGCATCAGCCGCATCAGCGCTCATTCCCTTGACCCGCGGGAACATATTTCGAACAACTTTCTTG
>JALTNS010000284.1:0-3650 GCA_027000565.1 Rhizobiaceae bacterium
GATGTGATAATTGAACACCCGGACACTGTCCGCATTATAGGCCCCATTGATGATGAGGATGCAAAGCGATTTGATCATACCTGTCGTTTCAGAGACGTGCTCATTGGTCAAAATGTCTGGGACAATAGGTATGCCGATTGTTCACAAGATCACGATGCGGTTGGTGCAAACAACGGTGCCTTGTTGATCGCCATGGTAATCGAAAAAATGCTGCCACCCCGGCTTCGGTTGGAAAATACCGAATGGTTCATGAAAGCGCAGCCGTGGCAACGCTTAACAAAAAGGCAGTTCCACAAGAAACTCAAGGCTGCCTGGAAGACTGTCGGGTGCAACGTGAAAATGATACCCAACCTGCCAACAACAAACGTCACCCAAACCATGCTATCCGGAACCATCAATGCAATTCTGGACTGGAAAAAGTCTGGAACCGACAATGTAACCGAACTGGCAATGGAACTGGCCGAAATTGGCAAAGAAACCAGCAAAGACATGAGCTAATACCGGTCACATATGCGGCCCCAATTCGTCGATAATCCAGTTGCCACCATCCTGATGCAAATAAAGCCGCCATGCGCCGCCATCGGACCAGGCATAGCGCTCATGGGTTGAGGGCAGTTTCGATTTTCCCGTGAGCTGTTTGAATGTGTTGGCTTTCAATTGCCCTTCCGGCTTACCGTTTAGAAAACGGGCATGGGCGAGTACCGCCCGGTTTACCTGGCGCATGCGTTCACCAGACAGTCCCTTGACGGAACGGCGGAATCCGTCAGTAAAAATGATTTTTTCATGGGGTGGTTCCAGCAACCGGGAGCCGGATATCTCTGAATATGCTTTTTGCCAGATGAGTTTTCCCCATTCCGACAAGGTGGCTTTACCATCCACTTCAAGCAAAAGACTGCCTGCAATGCCCGCCTTTCGGGCTTGTTCAACGGTTATCTCTCTTCCCTTTGCCATGTGTTGAAAAAGCTCAAACTGTTCCTCCATTATCTGATCCGTATTCAGCCCGACCGGTAGGCGTGGAATATGCATCAATTCATCACTGCCCTCAAAAACATAGATGGTTTCGCTGGCCCACAGCATGGCAGCACTTTGCAGGAATCCGTTGACCCCCTTGAAACCACCGGTAAGATTAAACACTACCCGCCAGCCGGTATCTTCTGCATCCTCAATACGCTGCACCAGATCAGGCACAAGGCTGGAAAGGGCGCCGCGAAATTCATCAAGATGAGCGGTGCGCAAATCCTGAATGGCCCAGGAATCTGCCGACATGCCACGAGCCATCAACCATTCCGACAACACTTCACCGGCCACGCGGCCCACATGGGTGTCGGTGATCAATAACACATGGTGAATTTGCGGCGCGGTCTCAAATTCGTCTTCATAAGACAATACGCCATTCAATTCGGCACTGAGACGCTTGACCGTTACGCGATCAGCTTCAGCCAACAGCTTTTCGGCTGATTGAACAGCCGAGCGAACCAGTGCAAACGCCTCACCATCCAATTCCGCTTCCACCAGATTGGCGATTTTGAACAGGCTGCCACGACTTTCAACTGGCAGTGCGTTGCGCAACAGGCTGATGCCAACAGTGGAAATGAGATAGGTTTTGGTCATGGGAAAATTAGTTGTATCTGAAGCGCAAAGACGCATCATAAAACCGCAGGTCGCCGGAATTAGTTACATAGCTGAATTTCAAGTCCATGTTCAGTGTCAGTATCGCGGCCGCAATCGAAAAAATCTTAATCCCGGGCGTAGTGTCAACAATCGTATTCTCCGACATCATATCTATGGTAATATCGTGAGATTCTCTGACCATATCCAATCCGCGCCGCAACCCTTCATAAACATAATCATAATCTTCATAGTTTGGTGGATCAAACTCGAAACTGCGGCCTCTCATGACAAAAGGCCTTCCGTCTCTGTCTTTGATTATGGAAACCGTAATTTCATAACCGCCCTTTTTAAACATACCTTCCATAAACGCCTTGAATGCTCCAAATAGTTTCAAGTCTTCATTAGGTAGTAGAACTAGAATTTCTTTGAGTTTCGTACGATGATGATAGGCGGCTCGAAGATTTTGTTGCCAGTTCAAAGTCATCTGCCTGGGCGCCATCTAGAGTTTGCGTCTTAAGTAATATTGAAAATCCGGGGTGTTATTAACAGCCTTGTCGAGTGGAACTTCCTTAATAAATTTCTCAGCCAATTTTAGTTTATCCGCTTCAGGAAACACGGTCGAATAACCGGTAATAATGTATAGGCGTTCAGGCTCCTCACCCGCTGGCGTCATCTCCACATCACTACCGAAGACATTTCCCAATCGGCGGGAGGCAAAATAATAGATCCAAAAAAACAGAATAAGCAGGAAAAAGAGTGCAATGGCCCAAACCCACACGGGGTAATCGGTACCAAACCAAGCGACGGCTATAGCCTGAAAGAGATTGCCAACGAGTGTGCCAACAACGAGGAGAGCTGCGATAATAGAAAACGTTAATAGTTCTCTTCGGTTAGCAAATACATTCACCTCTCAAACCCTCCTCACATCAAATTCCTCAAGCACCGCGCCAAACTTTTCCATATCTTGCAGGGTCAACTCCTTGCCCCGTTCATCGGCGGGAATGTCGAGGCTCAAATGGAAATAGCGGCCTCCGCGCGCACAAATATCCGCGACAATTGATACCGGCAATGTGCCCAACACATTATCGCCCTCATGCACCAGCCCCGCATCAAAATGCGCCACGTGTTCGGCCTCAATGCCCTTTTTCCTTGCCCATTGAACCGCCCCCTTGTGACGGGTAACAAAATAGGATGTCATCAATCACGCTCCGGTTGAAGAGTTAATCTCTACCCCACCTTGCCTGTTCCCTTCCCGTCAATCAATCATAACAAGCTTGTTTTGCTATTCTTACGCGCAACTATCTGCCATAATCAACCCATGCCCAAGCGCTGGATGTATATTGTTGCCTATGACACGCCTTCCAATTCCCGCCGTGCGATCATGCTTGAGCGGGCACAGGGTTTTGGCCTCGATCCGCAATTGTCGTTTCATGAATGTCAATTGACAGTCGGCGAACGCCGTGAGTTGTGGCGCGAATTCCACGCCCTTGCCGACCCGCTGGAGGACAAGGTTCTGCTGCTCAGGCTTGACCCGCGGAGCCTGCGCTGGCGGCTTGGCAAGACGGAACCCGCCACCCCTTCCACGCTTACCTATATCGGGTAATGCCCATGCAGATTGTTCACATTGATCATCGCAAGGCCGAGCTTCAAGATATCGGCCGCAAGATCGTGGTGCGGGTCAATGGCCATCGCAAGGCGACCATTCCCATGCGGCTGGTGGAACGGCTGGTGGTCACTTCCAGTGCCACCATTTCCACAAGCCTTTTGCTCAAACTCAATGAACAGGGAACCGGCGTGCTGGTGGTTCCGGCGCGCTATACCAGTGCCCACCCGCTGCATCTGGTCAGGGCTCGCAGCGATATTCCCCTTGTCCGCGCCCAGATGAAAGCAACTTCCGAACCCACCATTTCACTCACAATTGCCAACCACTTCATCGAGGCAAAACTGCATGGCCACCTGCTGCTGCTGGAAGAACTGGGTAACACCAATTCACGCCAGCGCCAAAGCCTCGAGCGGGCATCGGCCAATCTGGCCAATGC